>LJUD01000167.1 GCA_001304035.1 bacterium SM23_31
GGGAAATTGAAGGTTTTGAGGCAGGTCCATACCCTGATTTGTCGATTGTTACTTACCGCTTCCTGCCGGAACGGGGCGATGCGGATGCGTTTAACCATCGCTTGATACAAGCCATCCGGCACGAAGGCAATATCTTTATCAGTTCTACACGAATTAACGGCAAACTTATCCTGAGGGCAGCCGTAGGATGTTTCCGTACTCATTTGGACGATATTGACGAAACACTTGACATTTTGAGCCGGAAAGTTAAGCAGTTAAATGAAAATTGATTCAGTTTTAATTTTGTGCAATAATTAAAGAAAGGGAAAAATCATGCGCTATGCGGTGCTTATATGTTTTATACTGATTTTAGCCGGCATACCGGCGCTTGCACAGGAGAACCTGACTGAGGAGGAAAAATCGTGGATTGATAAGGCTGATACGTATGAACAGGACGGCTGGATTTACATTTATGTCGAAGGCAAGCCGTTCGAAAGAGGATTTCAAAATGGGTACTTATTAGCCAAACATATAGATGAGACAATTGAAATTATTTCTTATTACCTGGAAAAAACGACCGAGAAAAAATGGGATTTTTACCGGCAAGCGGCGGAAGATATGTTCCTGCCCGTAATGGATACGGAGTATAAGGATGAAATAAACGGTATTGTTACGGGATTAAAGAAAGCGGGTGTTACAAAATATGACATTGTTGATATCACTGCTTATAACGGGTGGATCGATCTTGCCTGGTACTATCTTCCGTACACTAAGGCACACGGCTCATGCAGCGCCTTCATTGCCACGGGAAATGCAACCTGTGACGGCAGAATAGTAGCTGCACACAACTTATGGTATGAATACATGTTTTGCCGCAAATGGAACGTAATCCTGGACGTAAATCCCGACCAAGGCAGCCGGATTATTACTCAGGCTTTTCCGGGCTGGATTTTTGGAGGCACTGATTTTTGGATAAGCAGCGCCGGGCTAATAGTGGTAGAAACAACCATGAGCGGTTTCAAAGGATTTGACCCGGAAGGTATTCCGGAGTTCCAGAGGATCAGAAAAGCACTTCAGTATGCCAATTCCATCGATACGTTTGTTGATATAATGATGGAAGGGAACAACGGGGGGTACGCAAACGACTGGCTGATCGGTGACATAAAAACAGGTGAAATTGCCCGCCTCGAATTAGCGCTTGATAATCCGAAACTCTGGAGGACATTTGACGGGTACTACACCGGGTCTAATGTTGCACAGAACCCGAAAGTACGCAAAGAGGAAGCTGCCGGTATGGATTATAACGATATGACCTCTTCACCGAATGGGCGCTGGGTACGGTGGCAGCAGCTCATGAGGGAAAATTATGGCAGAATAGACAGGGACCTGGCAAAACGCTTTCTTGCAGACCATTATGACAGCTATGTAGAAGCTTACAATCCGGGCAGCCGGACGCTGTGCGGACACGTTGAATACGACCCGAACGGTCTCCCGGAGTGGGATTGGGGCGCATATTATCCCGGCGGTGCAATTGACGCAAAAGTAACCGATTCGGAGTGGGCTTCTCAGATGAAATTTCATGCAAAATTCGGGCATTCCTGTGAAATCCCCTTCCTGGCGGAACCTTTTCTTAATGCACATCCCGAATACAAATGGCAGGAACCTTATTTGAAAGATTTTCCGTCTTACCCCTGGACCGTTTTTAAAGCCAAAGATTTCAGCTCTATGCTCGACATGGCGCATATGAAGCAGATGAAACCTAAAAAATAAATATCTTGGGCAAGTACTTCGTTATTAAATGAAAAAATTATATATATTTACAAGCGCATTTTACAGCAAAACGACCCTGCGAAGTTTTCTGTCGGTGTTGTCACCAATAGTGCTATATGAATTTGTGTGTCTTTGATCCCGCTGAGCGGGATAATTATAATATTTTCCGCCAGAGGCGGATCTTTAGAGAAGACCTGATTCCAATTATTCAATATAAAATGTAACATTTCAAGACCTGACCCCATTTATGGCTCATTAATATAATAACGTATGTCTAAGAATTACAATCCATTTCAATTATTCACTTATATATTATAGGTGACCATGAAGGACAAAAATTCATCGCTGAATTATTCGTTAGATTTATTAGATTTGAACCGTCGGAATTTATTACATAAATCTCGTAATTATGATGCAGGTCAGACATAAAAGCTAACTTTCTGCTGTCCGGAGACCATGATATATTATAATCAAGTTCAGAAGTATAAGTTAGATATGTTTGATTTGAACCGTCAGAATCCATTACATAAATTTCGCAACCCTTATTTCCCCTGTAAGACCAAAAAGCTATTTTTGTTCCGTCCGGCGACCATGATGGCCTCCAATCAGAGCCTGAATTACTCGTCATATTTACAGGATTTGTACCATCAGAATTCATTATAAAGATACAAAAACCACTATCCCTTCCAGAAGTAAAAGCGATTTTTGTTCCGTTAGGTGACCATGATGGATCCTCGTCACGTGCTGAATTATTCGATAGATTTATAGGGTTTGAACCGTCAGAATTCATCACATAGATTTCGTAATTCCCGTCGCGGCGAGTTGTAAAAACGATTTTTGTCCCATCGGGTGACCAAGATGGATCATAATCAGGTACTGAATTGTTCGTTAGATTTTTCAGATTTGAACCGTCAGAATCCACTACATATATATCGGATTCAGGATTAAGATATTCAGACGTCATAGCTATCTTTTCCCCATCTGGCGACCAAATTGGAAATACATAATTTCTTGATTCATTGGTTAGCTTAATTATATTTGAGCCGTTAGAATCCATTACATAGAGGTTGGGATTACCATCTCTTTTTGATATAAAAGCGATCTTCGTACCGTCCGGCGACCATGATGGAGTATAATCAGATGATTGATGGTTCGTTAGGTTTGTCATATTTGAACCATTAGAATCCACTACATATATCTCGGAATTTCCATCCACGTTTGATTCAAAAGCTATTTTAGTTGTACTAATTTCATCTTGTGGAGGCTGTTCCACCGGATTTTTATTACAGAACACAAATATCAAAAACGTCAGCAGCACGAAAACACCGATCTTTTTCATTGTATGTTTTCCATATACCGGTATTTGAATGTAAAAAAATTTAATAGTATGTTTTCAAAGAAATGACAAAAGCGGGCAATTAGTTAGTGTGCAATTCAATGAGAGTGTATTATCTGGTCAACATTTTCCCGGCTTCTTTTTACCCGCTTTTATCCCCATTAACGGATTAAATAACCATTACTATATGAAACAATAACTTACATATTAAATGAATCAGATACATTTTAATAAAAATAAGAATTTTTTAATTGTCAAGAAAAAAATTGAAAAAATTGAAAAAAAATATGATTCTGTTGTTCGTATTAGACAGAGTCAGACCATTAAATGATAAATTGCAAATATCATGCCATAATTATTTTTATTTTCATCGGTAAAAAAAGTGAAAAATATAGTGAAATATTTTGCACTATTGGGGAAATTTTCTGAGCATTGTATTATCTTAACAGTGAAATATTTTGCATTGTCTAAAAATACGTAAATGATTATTAATATTTATATTATATATTTTTAAAATTTTTCAAACAGTGAATAATCAAGAACAATGAAAAATTTTGCACTATAACATCGGGGTCAGGTTTTTCATCCAGCTCAGCGGGAAAATTATAATATTTTCCGCCGGAGGCGGATCTTTAGACAAGAACTGATCCCAATTATGTTGTGAAAGAATAAAACAACACGCAGTCCCGCTTAGCGGGATTGCGTTATACATTGCTGCATGTTTTAAACATGTTATGAAACTTTCAGGTTCAAGTTACAAACTTGAACCAGCAATAGGGCTTGAACCGGCAAAGGTGTACTGAATGTGTTTATCACACATTCGTTTTTATCCCAAATAGTCGGAATTACAAACTTTTGACTTTTGAGTTTTGACTTTTTACTTTTGAAAGATGTAGCCCGGGTAAAACATAGGACAGGGCAAAATCCCCTTATGTCCCCCTTTAGCAAAGGGAGAATTTACAAGCGTAAAACAGCTTAATCGGGCATCTTCGCCGATGCATCGTTATTTTATTTGTCATCAGCAGTACAAAATTTTTCACTGTTGGATGTGTAGTTACGTGCGTATAGTACAGGACTTTGCACTGTCTGCTTTTTTTCAATATATGATCCGGATAATCCATAAATTTAGTTTATTAATTTCACAAATAATTGATTTTATTAAAAGTATAGTTGGGAACACTCCCAAATCCCATCACGGAGTTATCCCTATGGGAAAAGGAGTGACTCCAAAAAAGAAGGCAGGCTGAGTTTAGGGATGCCACTCCTTTGAGCCAATAATTTATGAATTATTCAGTTTAGAAAAGTTGCAGTTTTTAAAAAATTAGGTTTATTACTGTCAGACAGGCTGAGTTCTCATTCACTTATATTCACATCTATATCAGTTGTATTTCAACCTGGTTTCTCTATCAGTTAATGTTTCTTTCAAAAATTCTTTCCATTCAGGGTCTTCCCATGTCTTGAGATTTTGATGTGTAATGTAGTATTTTTCCGGAATAGGATGAGTTCCGATAACAACTTCCATATCATACTTTTCAGGAATAAATTTACTAAAATGTTCAATATATGGGCATGGTGGATACCCGACAACAAAACCCGTTGCAAGATGAACTATTTCCGCTCCATTTTTTTTCATTTCTTCGGGGGCATATTCAACATTTCCACCCGGGCAACCACCGCACGTCGTATAACCTACAAGTTCAACCTCTTCATCTTTATACCGCTCAAACGCGCCTTCCCTGTTTCTCAAAGACCTTAAACATTTCCCACCGGCGCATGTATTCCACCGATCACAGATAATAATTCCTACCTTTTTCACTGTACTTTCTCCTTTCTCTGAATAAGATGTCATTAGTTCCGAATCAGAAAGCTTTAATGATGATTCTGCATCTTTACGATTATTACTGCACTTACCTAAAACAACAGAACTACTTACAATAAGTGGAATTGCTAAAACATTTTTACAAAATCCTCTTCTTGAGAAATCATCCATATAATACCTCCAAAATTGCATTATTGATTGTCAACATTTATATCGCATCCCGAGTACTCGGGATAACTACTATTTGGGCAAAAAAATGTTTTTATAATATCTGGAATATAGCACACTGACAGGATTATGACCTATCATTCTATCCTTGACCACATACGTAGTTACAGGTGCATTTGAATGCTTTGTGAAGAGAATATCGTGCCCGATACACAAGCCGCAAATTATGTTTAAGTCAGTATTGCTTTCATTAAGCAAATGCGCCTGACCGATTGGATTGCACATCGATTCATATCTACCTTCTTTGATTTTTGGTACTCCCATATCATCTTTACTAATCGCACACACTTTACAACAGACAGATGATACCTTAAAATGCCTTTTTAATATTTTGCAAAGAATTTTTGCTTCATCTTCTAATCCGATGCAAAATGCGATTCCAATATGTTTATAGTCAACCTCTTTTGCAAATATAATTATTTCTTCCAGCCTCGGAATCTTCATATACCATTCCGCTTCGACTTTTGAAGCAGTCCTGAAAATTTTTTCATTCTCCTCCTTATAATATTTCTCCATAAAACTCTCATCCACATCCATACACATTTTACCATCATGGCATGTTTTCTTCCCACATAGCGCGCAGTTCATTGTCAGATTCCTTTCACTTCATTCAACTCAATAATTAAAACAGCAAGTCAATGTTGGCAAATTTTTGTTAGATTATGATTCCGAAGGATAAGGACAGCATAAAAAGATTGTGATTTATTAATAAGTCAGATTTTTTATTTTAAGATACTCACGAATATATTTTCGCACGTCCTGCATCTGAAAACCATATATTTTCCTGAGATTGCCAAGATTTGCCGTTCTTGAAACCTTGAGTACCTGGGACGGTAGTTTGAGTTTTTCAATTAAATAACTTGCCGGAACACCGGTCAAGTATTCGATTTGGGCAAAAGACATATTGCCTTTAATTTCTATCTCTTTATCGCCGATTTTTATTATTCTTTCTTCTATTTCTTCTTCCTTCTCCGTTCCTTTTTCAAGAAGTGCCTGTACGTGTAAAGTATCTTCTTTAGTTTCGATTATGTCCTGTCTTGTTTTCGCTGTATCCTGTTCTGTAATAATAGTCTCCTGAGTTGAACTTTCAGTTTCCTTTTTAAGATGTGTCAGGACTTGTGAAATGTCTTTTTTTACTAAGACGGTATCTTGTTTTGTTTCCGCTGTATCCTGGCTCACGCTTTCAGGTATTGTGTGCGAATCCAGGTTATTTATTACCAAATAACCAACAAATAACAAACACAGTCCCAGGATTATATATACTATTTTTCTCATAGTATTATTCCCTCCCAAAAAGAGGTTTTTATTTTACAAAATGCTGTATGTGTATTCTTTTTGGGTAATATAATTAACTATCTACCACCATACAACCGTTTAAATTTCTTAAAAGCATTTTCGTGAAAACCTATTTTAAATGTACTAAAAAAGGAAGGGAAAATCAAGATTGAAAGGAGTATGGTTGATTTTTGTACTGTGTTATTCACAAATAGCATGTTCATTAAAAGAGTGTTAATGCCTTTTTCAAAAAACACACAACATATAAACATGTAGAAACACCACCAGGGAGTAAAACAAAGCTTCAGGGTCGGGTCTTGTAATATCCATTTTCATGTTTCTCCTCAGTTTTTCGAATCTCTTTGCTTGCCGGCAGTATTCAAGTTATCGAGATTCTATGGAAGAGGAAGGATTACTCCCAATAGAAATTATTATATTATAGTCTGCCGGCAGCCTCAAAGACACTGCGATTGGCGTTTCGCGTCAGGAGACATGGAATGAAAAGATTTGATTGAACGGGATTGTTTTTATTAAAATTTGCAAAAT
>LJUD01000168.1 GCA_001304035.1 bacterium SM23_31
GACTGCCCAGGGTAAGGCTGAGCCTGGAAAAATATACATTACTCGACTTCAGCAGTGCTTTTGACAGTGAGAGTCTTCCGTGTCCTGTCCAGGCAATTCCTTTAGCGTTGTATTCTGCAAATTCATGCTCATGTATTGGATTTGCGGCAAATTCAGGAGTAAAACCGCGTGCTCCTGAGACGAACTCCGGCGTGATGTTTTCCTCCAAGGCAGCCGACGCAATAACCAACTTCATTACCGAACCGGGCGGATATAACCCAAACAGCGCCCTGTTAAATAAAGGTGCATCGTCCCGTCTTTTTACCAGATTATTCCACTGTTCATCGGAACGCACCACATCGGGAGAAAAACCCGGAGAACTTACTAACGCAAGTACTTCTCCATTATCAGGGTCAAGAACTACAACAGCTCCTTTTCTACCGTTCATAACATCATAACACACCTTCTGAAGGCGGCTGTCTATCGTTAAATAAACATCATTCCCCTTTGGTTTAAAAGTTAGAAACCGGTTTGAAAAATACCGGCGGAAATCTTCCGGGTACCCCATTCCCGAGCTGGTTAAAACCGGTAAAAAGACCGCTTCGAAGCCTGTTCGCCCCCTCGAACGGTGAGCATATCCAATCAAATGCCCGAAACTTTCACCCAATGGATACTTACGTTCGAAACGCTCTTCACCTACAGGTACACTTATTGCTAAAGCCTGTTCCGGTTCTCCTGTCCTGTCGAAAATCGTTCCTTTTTGAATGTGTTCTTCCCGGAACCATGACCTGCCGTCAAAAAATGCGGTCATCCTTGCTGTTTTTTCATCAGAGCTGAACTGCATCTGCCCTTGAGCGATTATTAACAACACGAAAGGCGTAATGATACCGAACAGCACAGTATAAAAAAGCGGCTTTCTCCGGCGCTCAATTGAGGCAGTTTCAGGCATAATACTCCGCAAAAACAATAGAAATCCGGTTATAAAAAGGGCGCTTATAAACAGATAATGCCCTAACATGAATATACTGTACATTGGTGAATCGAGCTAAATTAAAATACGGTTCATCATGAAAATGAGTACTTGAGATAAAAATTAATATTGGAATAGTATATGGCAATTTTAAAGGAAAGCAATGAGAAAAACAATTAATTTTTCAAAACCTTCCGTAAATAAAAAACCGAAGACCATGTCTGAACCGCTGCATAAGCCGTTCCGAAAGGGACGCTTGGTGCCGGCATTAATTGCACACATACATTATCAGGATGAATCCAAAATGCAAAATTAAAAACCGTAATTTATTTTACATTTTATATCATTTTGTCTGATTTACTGCGTAAAATAATTTCATATATTCCGCCGATACACAGCGTTGAGGGTAATTGCAGTGTATATAACCTATGCGGTTCCAAACGCATACCCCGCAGGTATGTCCCGTTTAGACTGCGCAAATCACGAATACGGACTGTGCCGTCTTCATCAATAATTAATTGAGCATGATCATGTGATACATATAAGTGGTTTAATATTATTTTTGCCGTTTCAGCACGTCCGACCAGGTATTTGTTTTGTACTGAAAGGCTAATAAACCTTATAGTCTTCTCTTTTTTTTCGATGTTGTATACAACAGCATCAATATTTCTCGCGCTTTCATGTAAATTTAATACCCAGCCGAAAAACGCAATACCCGCATTATATTTATTTTCCTTTGTTATAAAGTCAATGCGAATGTCATTCGATATTTGATAGCCGGATTCATTACCATAGTTATAAATGAAATTTTTTATTTTTTGGGCAAACATTTGTTTTTCATCATCATTTATTAATATACCGGGCTTGACGGTGACCAAATATCTATCGGGCATACTATACCGTATACCGTTAAATTGTAAATTTCGTTCAATACATTGTGTGAGCTTTACTATCCAGACCTCGGCTGCCAAAGGGTTAAGCCGTTTCCAAAATAATCCGTAAAACCGGCATCTGAGGTTATTTTCAATGTGCGTTGCAATCATTCTAAGCGTTACTTTCCCGTTTTAACAGCACTGTTATATCGGTATCTCCTATCGAGATTTTATCGTCCGGATTTATGAAACATTCGACGCCCTTTGCTACAAACTCGCCGTTTATCTTCCCTCCGTTTCTCCCAAGTATTTCCACCGTTACGCCGGACCTGTCGATTTTAAGAGCTATGTGTTTTCTGGAAATGACAGCATCATTATTGTCGAGTTGTATGTCTGCATCTTTTCCCCTGCCGATACAATAGCTGCCTTCGGGCAGTACAAACGACCGTTCTCCGGTTTTATCAATAACTTTTATTGTACACACTAACCTTGCAGGTTCTGAATTAGTTTGAATCAAATGCATGGGATTTAACAGCGTTTTAATAAGCGTTCCATCGCGCATCTCCGGCGTATCAGGCGGAGGTATATGTGCTCTTGACAAATCTTTCCTTACCATCGGCTGCATTTTAACCTTTTCCCGAGGAGTGTTGTCGAACGTAAACAGGTAATCGATATAAAATTCCCCCTGTGCCAAAGCGGTATCGGTTTCAATGTGAATAGAACATTCTTGATCTTGGATTAAACCGCGCCATTTTTTTATTTCATTCCCTAAAACAGCCTTAAGTTCTTCCGTAAGAACCGGTTCTACGTATTTTCGCATTGCACGGTCTTCGGGCGAAAACCTGATGATATATTTATTGGGCGCCATAATTACCCTGCCTATAACGTCACGGCCGGAACGTGCAACTACACATAACTTTTCCGCAATAAAATCAAACGGAATTCTCTTAACGGGGCAGTCCGGTTCATTTGTTTTACCGGACATTATTAATTTATACAGGCGTTGACCCACCCAAACGATTATTGATTTAGCAAGCATTTTTCTCACCTACATATTTTGCCGTTTTTTCTCTTGAATAATTTTCCTTATTTCTTCGATGTTCTTATCCGTAAATACTCTCCAGCCGCGCCAATCCTTTTTGACTTTAGTTAATTTCCCCTCTTTTTCCCACTTGAAAAGTGTGGTTTTTGTTACATCGAACATCGAGCAGATTTTAGCGGTAGAGTAGTCTGACTTTTTCTTCTTCATCGAACTAATCTCCCTTCTATTTTATTATCGGCATATAATTACTATACTTTTACTATTTTATGCAATTTTTATAATTACTATATCTAATATAATATTTCTAATTATATATGTCAAGGAAAAATTGGATTTTTTTAACTTGTACTATTGATAATACTTTTGTCCTATAAATTAAGTATTATCATAATAATAGGTGCCTATGATTCATCCCGTTCAGCGTGATGGCTTATTCCGTAGCGAATATAAATAATTGTCAGAACCGCAGATGAAATATACATGACATATGTTTCATCATAATAATCCCGCTAAGCAGGATAATGAGCGTCATCGAAGAGTGGCACCCCCATCCCGATGCTTCGGGATTGGGAGTGATTAATGCGACAAATATATGTAAATTCTTGAATTATTTAAGTTAAGGAAGTACAGGATAAGGTATAATGAGGAAAAAAGCCGGTAATACGGTGTTGTTATTTTTTTTCGCGGGTTGCTATGATGAGCCTTTTAATACCGACCTGTTTTGCAATGTCCATCACCTGCACGACGCTGCCGTGCTTGACCTCTTTATCTGCTTTCAAGATAAGCGCCGCTTCAGGATTTTGCTGATATTCCTGGTCAAGAAAATCTTTTACATTAGACCATTCAACAGGTTTGTTATTGAGGAACATCGTCTCATCGGCTTGAATCTGAAGTACTAAATCCTTGATCTCTCTGAGGGTGCTGGTTTCCGATTCGGGCAATTCAAGGTCCATACCCGGCTTCTCGACAAAGGTCGATGAAACCATGAAAAAGATTATCAATAGAAAGAGTACATCTATTAACGATGTTATATTAATCAGTATTTTGCGGGATTTTCGTTTTTTAAGCTGCATATTTCTACATTTAAAACCGTATCATCTTATTTATCTTTAAAATCTTATATTTATGATTTACTATACACTATGTTTCATTCTCCATTAGGGCTGCTCTGTAGTTGAGAATCATCTTAAAATTTTTGAATCTTTTGCAGGAGCCGGGATGAGTTTTTTTCGATTTCAAGCACCAGGTTTTCAGCCTTGTTGGTGAAATAATTGTAAAACACAAGGGCGAATATACCGATTGATAGACCGGCTACGGTGGTAATAAGCGCCTGTGAAATACCGCTTGATAGCGCGGCAGTTTTTGCCAAGCCTTCAATTGTAATAACGTCAAACACTTCGATCATTCCCAAAACCGTGCCCAGTAATCCTAAAAGCGGCGCAATTCCCGCTATCGTTTCAAGAATAACCAGCCCTTTTTCAAGCCGGCGCACCTCCTGCCTGCCCTGTTCTTCTATTATCTCTTTTATCTCCTGGGAACTGGAGCTTTGCGTTTCCAGCGCCGCATTGACAATATTGGAAAAAGTATCTTTATTTTCCCGGCATAATGAAAGCGCCATGTTTATGTCTACATTGCTTTGGATTTTCTCAATTATTTTCTCTGTTTCGGGCTTTATGACATTTTTTCGCCGTAATGCAAATCCGCGATCAAATACAAGTGCCAAAACCAAAACAGAACACAGCAAAAGAGGAATCATCATGATTCCTCCTTCTACGAGCGTCTCCCACATAGTTCTTAACCATCCTGATATTTTAATAATTGTTTATTCGACAATATGATGTTATCTAACATAATAATAAAAATTGCCGGTAACGATAAGTTCCTGGTCGGGAAAATCATAAGGCAGCGGTTTAAAAGGTGCGGAATATTTAACTGCGTTCCAGCTCGTGTTTTCGAGCGCTTTACTCCCCTTTGAATCCAATACCTTCATGTTTTTCAATTCACCTGCCCTGGTTATTACAAATTGAATGACATATCGCCCATCAATCAATCCAAATTCGGTGAAAGCTATCGGTGGATGAATATTCCCATTAATTTTGCGTTTCAGTTCCAACATATAAGGTGCAAAATCCCACGCATAGGTGCTCAAAGACAGCCCGCCCATGTCTTCCGGACTTGTTTTCTGATTTTTGGGCATTACCGTTGTTAAAAGATTATCCTTTTGTTGTTTTTGCTCGTTTTCATCCCTTTGTTTAGCCGCAGTTGTATCCTGCAGGATTTTCTCCAGACTAAATTTCTCCAATGGATAAAAATCCCGCATTTGCATAATATTTTTCATATTATTTTCCGGAACAGGCAATTCTTTTGTTTCAGCAATACCCTCAGTGACAGGTTGGTCGGCTTTCGGAGTTGTTTCCGGATTGTTATCCCGTGCCTGTGTATTCTTATCGGAAAGAAATTTTGTATTTTCAGGCGGTGTATTAACTGCATTTTCAGGCTGCGTCTCAACTATTTCAAATTCCAGGCGTTTTTCTTCTTCTTTTGCCGGAATATATACTTTGCTTAAGGATGCGTCTATCTCTACTTTTTGAGCAAATATCAATACGGCAATATGGCAGAGAATAGATAATAAAACAGCCGTTTCAAACCTATGACGTTCCGATACAACCACTTTGAGTAATGTAACGGCTCCGGAACAGAGTTTTATTAAGATGTTTCCAAACATTTTAAAACAAGGATTGGAATTATTAAACTTATATTATACGACTCTTTATAATTTTTGTCAAGTTTATTTACGTGATTTTGCATTTTAATTTGAATAATAATTTATAATAACATTTGTAAAAGTGTACAACAAAGAAACTCTGAGATAGAGTAGATTTATAACAGTAATCCACCCATTAACCGCATCCTTAAGGAAGCGGTTAATGGGTAAATAATAACGTATCTGTTTTACTCATACAGGAAATAACCGTTTTATTACAAGATAACATCCACATATTAATTTACGACAGTTTTATCAAATAAAAAAACCCCGTTAATCCGGGGTTTGTTTACAATTTTAACATAAGAAATTATAATTAATCCCCGCTTATTTCCATGGGAGTTTTAGTCGAATCAGTAAAGCTTAGTTTATCTCCTCTAATAGCGATTTTAATCTTACTTCCATCGCCGAACCTGCCTTTTAGAATTTCGCCGGCTAACGGGTCTTCAACATAACGCTGAATTGCACGTTTCATTGGTCTTGCTCCCAACACACTATCAAAACCTTTTTCAGCAAGAAATTTGCGCGCACCGGTAGAGAGTTTGACAATAATATTCCGGTCTTTGAGTTTATTTAACATTTCCTTGAATTCGATGTCGACGATTTTAAGCATATCATCAATAGATAACGGTTTGAAAACGATAATATTATCAATACGGTTTAAAAACTCGGGATTGAAAATCCGCTTGATATTATCCATTATTTTCTGTTTCATAGATTCATAATCAAATTTTGCCGAGCGGGAGCTAAAACCAAAGGCAGTATTGCTTTTAATATCTTTGGTGCCTACATTGGATGTCATAATGAGAATCGTGTTCTTAAAATCTACTCTTCTTCCAAGGCTATCGGTTAATCGTCCTTCATCCAAAACCTGCAGGAGAATATTAAACACATCAGGATGAGCTTTCTCGATTTCATCTAACAATACGACTGAGTATGGTTTGCGTCGAACACGTTCCGTTAACTGCCCGCCTTCTTCATAACCTACATATCCGGGAGGCGCTCCCGTTAATCTTGAGCTGGTAAATTTTTCCATGTATTCCGACATGTCAATTCTAATCAGTGCGCTTTCATCTTCAAAAAGATATTTGGCAAGAACTTTAGCAAGCAGCGTTTTCCCTACTCCGGAAGGACCTAAGAAGACGAATGAACCGATAGGTCTATTCGGGTCTTTCAATCCGGCACGTGTTCTTTGAATGGCATGGGCGAGGGTTTCAATAACATTATCCTGCCCGATGATATATTTTCTCAATTCATCTTCGATTTTCAGGAGTTTTTCAGATTCCGTCTGTGCAACACGCTTAACCGGAATGCCGGTCA
>LJUD01000169.1 GCA_001304035.1 bacterium SM23_31
TGATGGTAAAAACCGGGATCTTGAACTTTGACAACTATTGTCTTCTGCCTTTCGCTTAAACCGCTGCTTTTAATCTCGAATGATTTCGGTTCCCCTTTTAATTGCCTCCACTGAGAATTTGCAAGGTCTTTTAAAACCGTATTTTTCGTATATACTTTGGCCTTGTAAACCGTACAGGTGCCGTATACTGCGCCCACGATGAAAACAGCTAGTATGAAAAATCCAATATACTTAAGAATCCTTACCATATCCTCACTCTAAGGGGACCCGTACTATCGGGACACATAAAAAGGGGACACCTCGCATTATGACGGTATCCTGTCCCTTTTCTTTATGTCCCGGGGTATAGTGTCAACTTTTGGCGATAGAGTAATTTAATATGCTCTCACAGTGAATCGACGTGGTGTTTAAAAATGGTATTCCAAACCGGTTTTCGGTTAGAATCAATGGCAGCTCGGTACAGCCCAGAATAAGTGAATCGATACCCTCGTTATCCACCATTTTCTTTGCAATGGCCAAAAGTTCTTCCCTGGTCGTTTCTTTAATTATTCCCAATTCGATTTCCGAAAACAATTTGTTATGTATAAACAGCTGGTCAGCCTCCGATGGAACAACGACCGATATACCCTTTGAAATAAACGGCTTTTTGTAGAAATCAGCCTCCATGGTGAGTTTAGTGCCCATCAGGCCGGCGTTCTTCAGTCCCATCTCCGCGGCTCTGGTGCACGTTGCCTCGACTATGCTGAGAAGCGGAATAGGTGATTTCGGTTTGATTTCATCGAATACGATATGAGGCGTATTCGATGCGATCGCTGCGAACTCCGCGCCTGCTCTGTGGACGGCAGAGATTTTCTCCAGCAGCCACTGTGAAAGCTCTCTCCAATTCCTGGCTTCGACAAACTTCATGAATTCGTTCATATCGGCGCTATAGACAATGATCTCCGGGTATGCCAGGTCGGCATATCGTGTATTAAATGCCGAGATTATTTCGTTGTAGTAATATACAGTCGACTCCGGGCCGAGCCCGCCGATTAATCCGATTGTTTTCATTTCTGTTCCTTTGTCATAATGTTACGATTCAGATGCGGCGATCCGCTCATAATGTGATAATACTAATAGAAAAGGTCAAAGTGACTCTGTTTCGATGAATCGAGTATACTGTCCCCATTAACTGCTGCTTAATTTTTCCCACTCGCTCCGCATGATGATCTGATTGTCGATGATGCGGTCTGTGAAGAGGATCCCCTCCAGGTGGTCTATTTCATGCTGAAAGAGCTCCGACAGGTCGTCCGTGAAATTTTCGTGGATTTGTTCCCCGCTTTCGTTGGTGTACTCTACGGAAATCGCCCTATGGCGGAGGGTCTTTCCGAAGAAGGCTACATCCGCGCAGAAACAGCTGTCCCACACTTCGAACGTGTCCGGGCTTTTTTTCACGATCCGCGGATTGATCATGGTTATTCTCTTCTCTTTCGTTTCCATGTAGACGATTCTCTTGAGGCAGCCGATTTGAGGGCCGGCGATCGCCCGTCCGATCCTCTTCTTTCTCTGCGTTTGACGCAGGGTATCCCTCAAGTCCCGGATATACCGGTCCACGGGGTCCTTCTCGAAATCGACGCTCTCCGCTTTTTTCCTCAGCAGCTCGTTTCCTATCATTAATATTCTCTTTACAGACACAGTCTTCTCCTTACTACCGGGTTACTATACTTTATCCGGCCGCTCCTGCTATAATTTCCCGGACGCAATATCATCGCTTTGTGCCTGGAAACGTCGGCCCGCGGCACCTCTATAGGGGATCAGTGCCGGAACATCTTTAATATAGTTCCTGTACTCATCGCCGAATAGGTCGACGAGGCCTCGCTCCTCCAGCCGGACCATGAAATGCGAAACGACGAAAGTCAGCACCCAGGGGACGACGAACAGAAGATCCGCGTACCAGATAATGAAGAGTGGAGGCAGTCCTATCAGCAGCGTTGAATAGAGCGGGTGCCTCGTGTACGCGAACGGCCCGCGTGTGACCAGTTTCCTTTCTCCGCTCCTGAAATGAATACCGACGAGATCGAGGGAACGGTTGAACCAGATTAATCCTGAAATGGTTGCCAGGATGCAGGGAACTGTCAGTATTATCCTGACACTGATGGGTAGGGGAATAGGTAAGAATACCCACCGGCGAACGATAATGGTGATTGCCTCGAGCATAAGCCCGGCACCCAGAAGCGGTACACCAACACCGGTCAGGTTTTTGAATGCTTTCAGGAGGAGAGGGGCCTTGCTGTTTGGTGTTTTTTCTGTCATATGAATGTCATTTCTCGCAGTGATATTGATTTTATGTCTTGATCGACGATGGCTGTGGTTCAAAGTCGATCTCTCTTGGAAAAACATCGGTGTTAATTACCAATTGTAGACTCTAAATATAGGGACACAATGCTTATCTATTCAATATCTGAATAAGAATTGTATCTCCTCTTCTTAAATGTTTATTATTAAGTCAAATTGTCAAACCCTGTCCTCGATATTTCATGCTACCATCAAGTCATTGATCATCAGCAGAATGTATTATTGTATCCATTTCCAGTATTTTGTAATCCTCTCAATTGTATTCTGATACTTCTGCTTTGCCTTTTTGGGCGCAAAGTGCTGCATCTCTTTAAGACATGAAAGCAATGGTGACTCAAAGTTTGCTTCACCAGAACAAAATGTGTATGCATACACATTTTCCGATGAAAGACTGTTTAGTTTGATGTTTTCGGAAGTGAAACTATGATGTTCTAATATTAAGTCGAATCGTTTCACCTTGTCTACTGCGCTTGGCGTAAGGATAATATTGACCCACTCTTGGTCCTCACAATATAGATATGCCTCAACAAGAGATGGCCCAATTACAATACTTTTATCTTCCTCGAAATAAAGGTTGCCGAATGCTACCGCGCCGCGCAAGGGTATTTGGTTATATATATTACTTTCCAGGAAGTGTTTCGCTACCTGTTGGATAATAACATATGATTGCGCAGATCCATCCCTCGTATAGAAAATGAAGCTGTCCGAGAACCACTGATATATTAGTTCGTGACCTTCGTAATAGGTGCATTTTTCTTTTAATTTGTCTAGCACATCATGGTAACTTTCAACGAGCATATAGAGTCGAAGTTCATCAACTGATTTCTTAATAAGTGACCTGAATCCAAGAATATCAAAGAAAGCAATCCATCTCTCTTGATATTTGGGAATTTCTGGAAGCATGATAAATCCTTTCTCTTGATTGAGGCATAAAGAGAGGGCCTATTTACTGTGACTTTCTTTAGGTCAATCCAAAATTGAGCCAAGTAGCCCCACAGGATTACACTATTCGATTTTCGTGCCTCATGCTGGGTGCACTCTAGCAAGACGTTAGCCATCATCTTTATCATTCTGTTCTTTTATTACTAGCTTAACCTCGATTGGCAATTCTTCACTTGAGAGCCAATGGCTTGGACCTTTGTCCAATTGGACCAAGAAGACATTCTGATTAAGAGAATTAAAAAGATTCTGATTAGCACTTGTGGATGCAGCATTAACTATGGATTTAAAATCACACCTTGATGGAAGATCCTCCCATACCCCGTATCGATCGACATTGTATGGTTTGGGGTCATTTGGATCGAAACGATAAATTGCTATACCTACTCCTGTTGAAGAGACCTCTTGAGCAGCTGCTGCTACCACAATAGCATCTTCGGACACCGAGGCTATGGGCGTATTATTTATATCAAGCAAGATAGGGGATCCAAAATAAGGTTTGACAGCTTGCCATTCAGCCTTAGCCCAAACAAATATACGCCGTCCTGCCTTATGCTCGAGATATGATTTAAACCTCGGTGCCGGAAATTCATCTTGATTTTTAGAGTTCATCTTTACCCCCATTCCTTCGCTGGCTAACGTAGAACTCAGTGAATCTGACCATGAATCACACTAACACACATAAAAGTCGATTTGCATAGCATAAAATATAAAAAGTAAAAAAAGTTACAGTTGATCCTATTTCACTGCAGTGCCTTGTTATGAGTTCATTATTTTACGCTCCGTCGACCCGGGATCATAAACTCTTTACCAGTGATCTCCGATGATATTTCATCAATAAACTGCGTACAAGCTGTTGCTATGAATTCTGATATTAACCAGTTATGTTGAGCATTCATATGTTTTGCTAAAAGCATAGGATTGTATCTGCTCAATTCGCTTAACCTATGCATAGCTGCATATGTTAAAGTAATTGAACATCTATCAATAATGCCCTCAGGTCCGTGCCTTCGTTTAATATACCACAATCGAGAAGCACCATGAATATACTGAATATGCTTACGCAATGATTTGTGATAATTTTTCAGTCGCTGAATATTTCCAGCTTTTTCACGATTACCTTGACGCCAAGCAAACCTATTAGTACGTCGAATGACAAATTGACTCTTAGACAAATAATCTGGCGAGAGATCTCGTTCGAATCCATCAGGTAGTTTATTAATAGTATGTTGGTTTGTATACCTATCATCTGATATTTCAGCACAGAACCAAGCTTCATTTGAATTTGTCTTTTTTACAAATTTTGGTCTTGTAAGAGGAATGAATAGCTCTGGCTGGGAAGAAAATGTCAAATTATATGATCTGTGAATATAAACTAAATTGTAAAAAATATCCTTTAGCGTGTACTGTGCTCCCTCTGTGGGTTCTCCAAAGTATGAACATAGTGATGCTAATACTCCGCCCTCATGAAATGTAACTACTTCATTAGATAAATGAGCATTCTGTGAAGTAGACTCACCTTCAACACCATGCCGCTCTGATACCGGTATGTTACGAACAGACAATAAAGCTTTAGTGGCATTGAGAAAACAATAGTATCCAGTTAATGGAGAAGAAGTATTTGGTAACTGCATTGTGGCCCTATGAAAATGAGAAGCTTGCTCCCAATAAAACAGAGCCTTCTTCTTTTGTTTTCTAGTGAGCCACATATGAACATAGTCCCAAGTGTTCTCAACAAGAACAGTTTTGCTTCTAAAATCGGGATTAATAGATGACTTATGTGGTGCTAGCTTTCGATTCTCTAAGCTTATTTGTTTCGCTGGCATATTCTAAATTTTTAAGTCCTTATAACGCCGGAATTCACCGGCAAGCGGGAATAGAGGTTAAAAATTGTTTGAGTCTTCCCGCTGAACTCAGATAATACAATGAATGAAAATTACACGATCCCGCTTGTCAGGTGAAATGAATTGTTCGGGTATGCACCTCCATATAGTTATATTCAAAATATACCTGGGTGTTTTTAATTCTAATACTATAAATTTTATTTCTTTCTCTTTGGCTGTTTTGGCTTCTGTGATTGTTGAGGTTTTTGTTGTTTTTGCTGCCTTTGCTGTTCATTTATAGATTTTTTTGAAGACTTGTTTTTTGAATTTGACATCTAATAGTCCTCCTTAATTTTCAAATTCATATATATTTGTTAAAGTCCATCCTATATTCTGTGATTTCTTTTTGGCATTCGAAAGATAAAAATAGAACTCAACTACTTTAATATTTGATTCTATAATGTAATCAGCATGCAGGAAGTCAGACTCACCAGGCTCAATCTCAAATTCCTTTTTATTCCATTCCCAAACTCTTTCTGCAAGCATTGGCCATTCGATTTCTGTTTTATCTTTAGGCACCGGATCAAACCCATCTTTAATATCAATATCTTGTTTAATTTCATCATGGACAGGCACCACTTGACGAAGCCGCAATTCAGATTTATCTGATTTAAATATTACATGCCCTAAATTGTTTACTTTAATCTCTGCGTGAATTAAACGAGCACCTTCGTTGAGAATTGTATTTTTAATAGACAATTCAATATCAACTTTGGGAAAGCTCAGTCTTTGACGCACAAATAAGAAGTACGTCCAAATACCACCTGTAATAACCCCTACGCTGATAAGAGCTGATTGGATTACTGAGAATAAATCTTTCAAATAATCCATAATACTTTATCCTTTTTTACCCGAGCGCCGGAATTGAGCGGCAACCGAGGAAAGAGGTTCGTTATACTCCTTTCTTCAGATGGGGAACGGCCCTTTTTAGAAAAAAGTCTTCCGCATCTAAATGCGGATGAAATTCTTAAAAAGGTAATCATACCCCATTAGTCTTTGCAGTTCGCGAAGCGAACTGCGCTAATAATAAATAAAATTCAAAGGTAAAGGCTTGGCCCTATAGCTGCGGCGCTAAGAGCGAATGGCCAAATTCGCTAATATCAGCGACGGCAAGGCGGCAGCCTCCCGGAGGTTGCCAACTCGAATAATACGAATGTCCCCTCCATCTATATATGGGATTACCCGCTATAAAAATTGTAGTGCAAATGATACTCTATGTCAAAAAATTATGTGATTATTTATTTGAAGAGGAAAGGGTCTCAGCCCATTCGGGACAATATACTTTAAACCGGGGACAGCGCCCGCATTATTTAGGGACATTATTTAGGGACAGTATACCTTAATTTCTGTAAAACGGGGTAGATCTTTACCTGTGAGAAATCATAGAAAAGAGGGGCAACCCCCGCCTGTGGCCCGCGATAGGGTGTAACAACCTACACGTGATAGTATACATCTTAACCGGAGATAGCTGCCAGCTTTCCCGATGGATCACTGTGCGTTGAATTTTTCCTTAATAAGCATCACAAGCTCGGCGGCGCGGTGGTTCACGCAGTCCGGTGAAGACGTGGACGTCACCGCATCCACCCTAATAAAGAGCACTACGGGACACAAACCTTCGGGACACAAAAAAAAGGGGACACCTCGGCTCAAGAAAGTTTCCGGTCCCTGTTTGTCGGGTCCGCGGTCTTCTATTCCAGCAATATATTGTTTGTGATAACACTAACAGAAAAGGTCAA
>LJUD01000170.1 GCA_001304035.1 bacterium SM23_31
ATTTACTTTATGCGCTCAACCATTTAGCGAGATATTCCGGGACGCCTTCGACGGCCACGATTACAATAACCGGCACCCCCGCTTATACCGTAGAGGCAGGATTTAGCGTATCAACAGACGCCGGCCTAACTTTTTTGACTAACGAAGCCGTCGAAATCGAGGGGGGCGGAACGGTGGACGCCGCGGTTACCTGTACGGTCAACGGCTCAAACGAGGCTCCGGCGGCCACGATTACGAATATCGATGAGCCCGTGATTGATGTGATATCGGTTACAAACGCGGACGCCGCGATCCCAGGCAGGGACAGGGAAACCGACGCCGAGTTTAGATACAGACGGTCGCAGGTTACAGGGATAAACGGCCTTAGCCTTTTAGAATCCGCGTATTCGGACGTTATGAACCTAGAAAATGTCAGGGCCGCAAGAATTTACGAAAATCAAACGGATGAAACCGTTGATTTTTTACCCCCTCACACGTGGCAGATTGTTGTGGCCGGGGGTGATAAGCAGGAAATCGGCGAGGCTGTATATCGAAATAATCCGGTCGGGATCGCTTCGGTCGGCGAAGAAATCGTTGACGTGATAAGTTCGGTAGTCCCAGAACTTGAGCAACGGGTCTATTTTCAACGGCCGACGGAAGTCGAAATCGAGGTAAGGATTTTTTTGAGCAAGTTTCCGGATTTTCCGGCTTCCGGGGAAACGCAGATAAAATCAAAATTGGTGAGTTATGCAACGGCACGGTTTATAATAGGCGAGTCGGTGGCGATTACCCGATTATATACCCCGGTCAACGAGGTAGAGGGGCATAATGTGTTGATCTTAGAAGCGCGTAAAAAAGGCGAGGTGGACTGGCAGGATGAAGTTGTCGGGATCGAAAAACAAGAAATATCGATATGGTCTATAAATGATATTGTGATATTATAGGATGGAATATGAGCGTAGCCGATGACATAAAAGAACAATATCCTATTCTTTCCGTCGATTTTTCCGAGCGGGCTCTAAAGAGGCTTGCTTCACAATTTCAAGAGTCAAATCGCTTTAAAGGCGAGGTGGCCGCGTATGCGCAGGAATTCAACAAGCTTCGGGACGCGGTGCTTGAAATACTCACTCTTCGAACGCTTGAAACGGCCGAGGGAGTAAACCTCGACGTTATAGGCGATTGGGTAGGGATTCCGCGGGTAGGGATTCCGCGGTCTCAAGCTTTTTTCGGATATCAAAATCGGCCGCCCTTGCTTCCGAATAGCCACTTGGGATATTCCGAAAGGGGGGTTTCGACCGGCGGAGCTTACCGGCAACGGTTTGACGCCGGCGATCTACAGCAACTTACGGATGATGAGTACAGGGTGGTTATTCGTATAAAGGTTTTAACGAATTATACAAGCAATACAATACCGCAGTTTGTAGAGCTCTTCAAAGAGGTTTTCGGGGTGAATGTTTTGGTTGAGAACGGCGGGGCGGAAGCCCGTGTATATTTTTTTAGTACCGTTTCGGACTTTTTACGGGAGTTAATAACCTACTCATGGCAGGACTCTATAGGTCAAAAACGGTTATTTATCCCGAAAACTTTAGGCGTACAGATTTTTTACAGGCAGAATCCGACAGGGGCTTTTTTCGGATATTCCGCAAATCCGAACGCTAAAGGATACAAGGTCGGGGCATATGCGGCTCCGGCCGAATTACAAGGTTAAAAGGACTGGTCAATGGCAGAACGAACAAAATGGGACTTTGTTGACGAAAATAAAGTACCCCAGACAGATGAGCCGGTAAGTGTGGAAAAGTTTGTTTGGGGTGAGAATGCCCCGGTTACAAGGTGTTACGACCCGAACGCAAGAAAACTTGATGTCCCGGCGAGTACTCCGCGAACCGACGGGTGGGCAGGTCAAACGCCGTATAGCGACGAACATAATTTTATATGGAAACTCAATAGTCTGCTGTTAGCGGAAATGGAAAAGCGGGGCGTGTTGAATTGGTCGGAAGTTACGAACTACACGCCGCCCGCCATTGTGTGGGGTAGCAACGGGGAATTATATAAGTGTTTAATAGCGTCGGGGCCGGATTCCGGGGGTAGTAAAAATCCGGTTACCGAACCGGTATATTGGAGCCGGTTTGCGTATGACCGGGAAAAATTTATAAGCGGGTTAGTTCCCACACTACAACCTACAAATGCGATAACGGTTTCAAAAGGGGCGGCCACGTCTTCCAATAACGAAATAGATATTATTCGACTTGAGACGCCAATCACAAAAACGGTGGCAACGTGGGCTCCCGGGGATAATCAAGGCGGGTTTTTCGGGGGTGTTTATCCATCGGCGAGGTTTCATTTTTTTGTAATTAAAAATCCTTCAACAAACGAAGTGGACGTTGGGTTTAGTTTTTATCCCAACGCGCCGGATCGCCCCCCCGAATATACGGAATTCCGCCGAATCTTTTCTTGCTATTTGCTATCGTATGACTGGTGGGATTTTAAAGCGTTTGAAGATTCCGGGGGGTGTTTAGATGTGCGCTTTCCAATCCCCAATCCGATATATAATGACGCGATCACGACAACGTTGCAAACTATTTTTGTAGCAAATTTAGTCCCGCAGGATGTCGGCGGAGTGAGCATAATGAAGGTATCGTTATGCGCGGAGCTTTCAAGTACGGACGCTTTTTACACGGGGGGCGGCACGTATATCAGGGCAATTTTAGCGGATGGCGAAACGCCGGATATTATACCTGATACAAATAGATATAGCTTACGAGTAAGCACGAATTCCAGACGGTCGATAAGTAATTTCTCTTTGAATCTTACCCCCGGTGGCGGTTTTAATTTCCGCGCCGCGACAGACGGGAGCTTAACACAAACACGCCTTTATATGGCTATAACCGGCTATTTTGACCGGCGGAACGACACGCCCTAAGGAAGGATAAAATGGCAGACAATAGAACGGTTTGGACTTATACTAATGACTCCGGGGCAGAGGTTACGGAGCCGTTAACGGTGCAGAATAAAAAATGGGCAATTCTTGCCCCGGCCGTACGGATTGTTGACCCGCAGGCGCGGTCGGGAAAATCGATCAGGACGGACGGGTGGTGGGATGAGCTGGTTGACGGCCCCGAGCATAATTGGAACTTCGCTTTGACCAGCCGCCTTTTAGCGGAACTTGAGCAACGGGGTATTTTGTACTGGTCGGCTAAAACCAATTACGACCCGCCGGCGATTGTGTGGGCAAGTGATAGCGCACTTTACTTAGCGATTGACGCGTCCGGCCCGGATAAACCTTTAGGGGTAAAAGACCCCGTTACACAGACGCCCCCTATAGCGTGGAATAAAATTGACTTAAATTCCAAAGAGGGCGAAATTGTTATCGCGCCGTTTGATACCCAGCCCGTCGGTACATTAGCTTGTGATGGCGCGCTTTACCTTGTTTCGGAATACCCCGAACTTTACACTAAAATCGGGGTTGTATATGGCGGCACGGTCGGAGTCGATTTTAATGTCCCGGATTATAGAGGTTATACGTTAAGGGGCGCGGGAAACTCCGCTATTGATACCGGTGCGGCCGTGTCAATAACCGGGACGGCCACGACCGGAAGCAGTGTTATAACGATTGTTTCTTCCTTTCTTAACCTCGAAATCGGCTCTAAGCTATACGGTTATTCCGGCGGTGGCGGGCAAACTTTAACGATCCCGGCAAATACCGTGATTACGGGGTTTAATTATCCAACCGCCCCGATAACCGATTTTCCGCCGGGTGCGGTGAGCATATCCTTGAGTAATACGCTTACGGTTAGTCCCGGCCCCTCGGCTTCGTTTACACTCAATTTTACAAACAGACTTGATAGAGGCGATGGGACTGGAGGAAACGTTATAGGTACTAAGCAAGCGGCCGGAACCGGCCGGCATAAGCACCCGATGGGATATTCGGATCGCAACGCGGCGGTGGCCGGCTCGGGATTTTTTTATCTTACGACCTTGCATAATACGGCGACAAAGACGTATTCGACCGGTACGTACGGGACTTTTAACAATTTCGGGGCGGATACCCGCGGGGCGAACGTTTCGGTGGCGTTTTTTATCCGTTATCAATAGGCAAAAAAAATGGAAAAAACAAAAAAAGTTTACATTTTTACCCCGGATACGGGGGAGTTCGTGCAAGAGGGGAAGGCATATCTCAATCCGCGGCGAAGTCAGGCCGAAAAAAAGCCGGTTTTCGCGCTTCCGGCGAATAGTACCTTCGAAATTCCGCCGGACAAAGAACCGGAAACCGCTTTGATTTTTAACAAAACAACCGGAAAATGGGATGTTTTACCGGATTTTAGGGGTATAATCTTTTATAATATAGAAACGGGTGAACAATATCGGCCGGATAAAATAAACGAAAAGCCGGAGCCGGACGTTTACACTCGAAAAGCTCCCCCCTCGAGGTATCACAAGTTCGACGGGAAGGCGCGGGCGTGGAAATATACCGAGGTCGATAAGCATATCACAGCCCGAAAAATGGATATAGACGCGGCGTATATCGAGGCCGTAGGAAGCGCGTTTGAGTACGAATCGGGAAAATGGATAGAAAGTACGGGGTTACAGGACTATTTTAATTTTTCCTTGCTTTGTAAGCAGGGGGAAAGGGAATGGGTGGATTTTTCGTTGATTGACGCGTCCGGCGAAGAGATACCGTTTAAAGACCCGGATTCGTACATTGTGTTTTACGGCCGGTTTTTGACCCGGAATATTGACTATATCAACAATGCTAATAAATTAAAAAAAATACTGAAAAAGATAAAAGATACGGATTTTTCGAAAAAGCCGGAAAATACGTATTTTGAAATTAAAGACCTAAAAATCGATATTAAGCACTTAAAACAGGAGTAAAAAAATGACCATCCCGTCTAACGCTCTCAACCATCCCGTTATAACCGAGATCACGGGCACGACAATAACAGACACATACACGGAAGCCGTTGACCTCGGTAAGGTCTATACGTACAAGCACATTATGATTGACAGCCGAGTTGACGTCGATATCCTGATTGCCTTCGGCGAGGTTACCCCCGCGAATCCGATTCCGGCGGTGGCCGGGGAAATACCGGTTTTAGACGGCTTCGAACACAACGGGAAAATTTGGATCAAAACCGCGACCGCAACCGCGGCCACGACCGGCTTTGTCCGGCTGTTTTCATGGTAAAAAGTTATATATCCCTTTTATCCCTTTACGTATTTTTAGAGGGGTATTTATTACTCAAAAAACAAAAAGTCCTTGATATTACGTTTGGCCGAAGCCGAATTTTATTTTTAATATAGGATTTTCGAGGGATAGAAAAAGGGATAAAAAGATCACTTCCCCAGCTTAGCAAGGAAGGACTCCGTCCCCTTCTTTGCTAAGCTCCCGCCCCCGACTTTCTGATTGACGCGAGAAGAGGCGTAAAAAAAAAAGACAGTCCTAAGTATGCCTTTTTTTGAGTCGAAACAGTCTCTCAACACGATCCCGGCACCGTTTCGTGGAACTTTCCAAGAAAACTTCTTTGACGCACTCAAAATCGGGGGGAGCTTTAAACTCGCTTACGAAAACCGTATGCCCGTGCGCTTCCAAGTCGCGCACCCATTGCCAGTGTTTTTCGTGGTCGAATTGGCAATTATTATAATCGTATCCGGCGGAGTCCTGATAAGGCGGATCACAATATACAAGACTGGCCGGGGGGATTTTTAGGTCGGCATAGTGGCAATTGGTAAACCGGACGCCGCGCAAGCGCGGCCGCTGGATTAAGAGAGCCTTCCGGCCCTGATTGGCGTAATTGTCTTGTCGGTTATTTTTCGCGTAAGTCCGAAACCATATCCCATTATAAGCGCAGGCGATCCCGGCGAAGCCGACAAGCTTTGGGGGGTATAGGTGCGGATTAGCTCTTATGTGATAGTACTGCTCTTCGGCCACGCTGGCGGGCGGAATCCAGCCCGCTTGTACGGCCCGGAATAATTCGATCAAATAAAAATTTATATCGTTTGCAATCCTGGGGCCGGAAACGAACTCAATCATGTTACAGCCGCCGGCGAACGGCTCCACGTAAACCTGATCCTGATTCCATGAGAGCGGCCGGCGTTCGTTTAAGATAATAGATAAGAAGTGTTTTGCGAGCCGACGTTTACTGCCAAGATAAACCATGATTTTTCCCGTTGACAAACTGGATATATATTCCTATATTATATATAGGTGTTGGCTTGGTGTGGCTCTCATACCTTCCTTCGTTTTGAGCCCCCATAACGGTAAGTTATGGGGGCTTTTTTTTGATTATTCTTTAGTTAAAGAGCCGGCTATTGATTCGACTTTTTGTTTTATGTGTTCGGATAGCTTATGTTTTAGGGAAGCGGAAATAGACTCTATTGAGTTTTTATATGAGGCTATTTTACCTCCGTTTTGATTCCGAAGCTTCTGAATATTGTTCATGAACATAATAAATAAAAAATTATCAAGGTTATTTTGCTCATTTTTCGTTAATTCAACTTCAAACATTTTTTCCCCCCTTTTCTCGCGTTAAAAAATTTTTTATTTCTTTGTCAATTTCGGCGAAAATTTCAAATAATTCAAAAAGTTCTTTTATTTCTTCCTGAATCTTGTTTTTTCGGATTTTTTCCGAGTCTGCCATATGTCGTCCTATTGATTTTTAGATAGAAATTTTTATTATAATAAACTCCGAAAACAGTCAAGAAAAATAAAATATAAAAAAATATTATAGAATTTTCTTGACAATTAAAATCGGAATTATTATAATAAGGTGAACCTAAGGGAAGTTCATGACGGCGCGAAAACAAATAATAATCAACAAAAAACAGGAGATGAAAAAAATGGTAAAATTTAAAACTTTTGAAATTACAAAAAAAACCGAAGCGGGCACGGAAGTAAAATTTGAAA
>LJUD01000005.1 GCA_001304035.1 bacterium SM23_31
CATGATGGTTTTGTAACGCACGATAATTCTTCACCCTATGGAGCATACGACATGCTCGGTAATGTTTGGGAATGGTGCCATGACAGGTACAGTTCGAGCTATTACCAAGAATGCTACGACCAGGGCACTGTTGCCAATCCTTCAGGAGCTTCAACAGGCAATAACCGAATTTTCCGCGGCTGCAATTGGGGCCAAATTCTTGGCTACGTGCGGTGTGCAAAACGGAGCTACTTCAACCCGAACATGATGGACTTCAGCGTTGGATTTCGCTGCCTCCGGGAATTTAAGTAATACGATCAATCCATAAATACCGCATAGACACGGCGGTGTATGGTAAGTGATTTTTATGATTTAAGGAGAATTTAGCATGAAAACTAAATTGTTTTTTTCAATAATACTGTTATTTGCGTTGTTTGTTGAATGCAATCAGCAAGAAACAGAACAAACTTCCTATACCGTAGAAACCATAGAAGGCGTGAAATACATACACAACCACGCGCCTCAGTGGGGTGAAGAGGCGAAAGTGGAGCTGGAATTTGTGCAGAAAATCGGGGCTTTAGAGGCAACAGAATAAAATTATATTATGTATAACATCGGTGATGTCGCTCGTGACAGCGATGGAAATATTTACATTCTTGATTCAGGGGACTACCGTATACAGAGATTTGATTCTAAAGGAAATTACTTAACAACAATTGGAAGAAAAGGCGAGGGTCCCGGAGAGTTTAGAGGTCCGGATAATTTAAATTTAGATAATGATGGTCAAATATACGTTGCTGATGGACGTAAATTTATAGTTTTTATTAAAACAGGAAAAGAGATTCGAAGGTTTTCAATCGACAGAATAAGAGGTACTGGTCCCAGATGCAGGATTTTGCCGGGGAATAAACTGATTTTCGGAGGTTTATTTCAGGCAGTTGGAATGATAAGCGACTACGAAAAACAAATAGATACAACGATTGGGTTTTATGATCTGTTTCGGATTATTAATGATAACGGGATAACATTGTATTCTTTCGGGGAAATGGATATTTATAAACAAAAAGAGTCGGGCGGGCACTTTGTAAATGCCAATGCGTATTTTGATGTCGACAGGAATGGAAACATATATATTGCTTACCGGTACAGAAACCGGATTGAAAAACGTGATTACGAGGGTAACATTTTATTTGTTTTTGACCGTCCTATAAACTTTGAAGAGACGGGTTTTCTGTTTGACTGGGCATTGCATAACTATTCAAATTCCATTTCAACGTGCGTGGCAGTTGATAAAAAAGACCGCTTATGGATTATTACGCTCGTTGAACAGCCTGAAGAATGGCTCGAAGAAGATGAAAGTTATTTAAGACAGGTTGTAAAGAAATCAGCAGCAGTATTTGAAATATACAATATTGATGGCGTCCTTCTGGGTTCTCTGCCGCTGCCGGAAGACATATTTTTAATGCGTATTTTTGATGACCGGCTCTTGATAATTGACTCTGACCAGGTTGGCGTCTCGGAATACAAGATAGTCGAGAAGTAACCGAGAGCAACCACGACCCGGCAGTGTACGGGAAATAAAAGATTTAATGAAAAGTATATAAATAAAATACCGGTATAGTGCTTCGCTATACCGGCACGTTCTTATTAGAACACAGATAAAGATATGATAAAGATGACCTAACCAAGTTTACGATTTGGTAGGTGCATTAAGTATAATAATATTTTTTTTGAATGTCAATAAAAAAATTACTTTTGAGCTAAATTTTTTCGAAATCAGCAACTTTTTCCAGGATGCGTAATAAACTTTATTTTACCGTTGATTTTGCTTTTTTATATGCTTGCCTGTAAATATAAAAAATATCGCATACGGTATTTAAAAATAAGGAGCCCACAATGAAGGTAAAACCTGCACTATTCGTTTTTATCACTGTAATTCCATTTGTATTTAATTGCGGCTCTGATGTCGATGTTCAGACAGTGGAAATGCCGCCGCCATTAACCGATGTGTTGACTTTAAAGCTTTCTTTCGGTGATGAAAAGACTATTGATAAAGATGAATTTCTGCTTGCGCGACCGGTTGGAATAGCAGTTTCACCCGAGGGCGATATTGTCGTCAGCGATGAAACAAGGTTGAAAGTATTTGACGGGAATGGAACACCGAAAAAGATTGTAGGCAGATTCGGTCAGGGACCGGGAGAATTTAGATGGTATCCATTTCCAAGAATCAGTAATTCCGGCTTTGTTGCAGCTTTGGATGGAATGCCGCAACCAAAAGAAATTAATTTGTTCTCGGATGAGTATATTTTTATTAAAAGAATGAACATGAGAAATGATACAAAATTGAAAAATCTCCTCAATAAAGATAATGCAACACTTGGAGGAGTCGGGAACATGATTATATTGAATGAAAATGAAATTGTCTATTCAGTCAGCGCTGAATTAATGTCAAGAGGTGCATCTGTTTATGGGAATAACTACCTTGTTTATGATACTAATGATACATTAAAAGTATTGGCAAAATATATGACAGAGGCTCATTACAGGGATATAACCACAGGAATGGGAGTGCCGAAACCATTTGTCGGGAGTTTTTTCTGGGCGGAATTACCGGAGAGGAAAGTTGTTTTTACCCACTCTGAATATGACGAGACTGTTGAACAAGGGAATTTTACGTATTCCTTGACAATTACGTCACTGGATGATTTTACCTCACAAAAGGTCGTCCAAAAATATGTGCCGGTTGCGATACCCGGTTCCATTAAGAAACAGTATGACGTAATATGGGATGAACGATTGGAAAAAACTATTAAAATTATGCAGAAGCATGTGAAGAACACAACCTATTATCATCACGTAACAGGTCTGAAGACTGACGGGAATTACATTTTTGTTTTTACTCACAAGAAAAACGAACTCGGTCATACGCTTGCAGATGTTTTAGACGCAACTACGAAAAAACGAATAAGTACCGCATATTTTTCATTCGTTCCTCGTGTAATAAAAGATGGATACGCTTACAAAGTGAGCGATTACCTGCAAACCAATGAATTCCCGGAAATAGAAAAATACAAAATCGATCCGGCGGTGTATGGGAAATTAAACATTTAATGAAAAGTATATAAATAAAATACCGGTATAGCGCCACACTATACCGGCACGTTCTTATTAGAACACAGATAAAGATATGATAAAGAAGACCTAACCAAGTTTACGATTTGGTAGGTGAATTAAGTATAATAATATTTTTTTTGAATGTCAATAAAAAAATAACTTTTGAGCTAAATTTTTTCGAAATCAGCCACTTTTTCCAGGATGGGTAATAAATTTTATTTTACCGTTGATTTTTTTTATTTATATGCTTACCTGTAAATATAAAAAATATCGCATGCGATATATAAAAATAAGGAGCCCACAATGAAAACAAAACCTGCACTATTCATTTTTATCACTGTAATTGCAGTTGTATTCAATTGCAGTAATAGTGATGAAACCTACACCATCGAAATCAAAGACGATGTGAATTACGTAAACAACCATGCGTCTGTCTGGGGCGACGAACCGAAAGTGGCGCTTGAGTTCGTGCAGCAGTTCGGTAAACTTGAAAGTGAAGATGAAAATTATCTCCTGTATCGACCGGTAGATGTGGCACGCGATTCAGAAGGGAATATTTACATCCTCGAAATGGGAAATACCAGAATCCAAAAATTCGACCGGAATGGTACATATATCATGACCATCGGACGAAAAGGAGCCGGACCTGGAGAATTTTCAATGCCGGCAGCAATGTCGATCGACAGGAACGAAAATTTGTTTGTTCTCGATGTGGGCAATATGCGGATTCAGGTTTTTTCATCAAAAGGTGAAGGCATGGGCAGCCACAGACTGGTCAAAATATTTGATTCATTCCGCATCTTATCCGATGGGAGACTGGCAGTATCGAATACTTCGGCAAGAACGGAACAGACAGTATCTAATTTGGTCAATGTAATCGATCTTGAAGGAAATGTTATCCATGAGTTTGGAACTTCGGTTCCGGACGACGATCCGGACGTTCAAGAAATAAAAAATACCTTTATGATTGACGTTGATCGGAGTGATAATATTTATGTTGCGTATAAAGTATTCAATAAGTTGGAAAAATTTTCACCTGAGGGCAAGCTCTTATTCAGTTCCGACCGCCCTTTAAATTTTGAGGAATCTTCAAAGGCTGAATATTTGCAAATAGGTTCTTTTAACATTCCGGTTTTTAACGAGATCTCTGAAGCGGTTCATATTGACGGCAAAAATAGAATATGGATTCTGACATGCACATTACCGTTACAAGAAGAGACGGAAAAATTAAAAGACTATAAGAACCTTCAGGAAGCACTGGAAGCGATTGGAAAATTAGAAGAAAGTGAGAAAGAAAGGACTGAATATGAATTTCACATCTTTAATGAAGAAGGTGTGTTTCTCGGAGCCGTCCCAATAAAACAGCGGGGTACTTTTATGAGGATATACGGCGACTGCGTATACATTATAGACCTGCAAGATATGGTTGTGAATGAATATAAAATCATCGAAAAATAGACAATCCCGGCGCAACCCGGCTATGTACGGGAATTTGTATTTATTATAAATTTGCGAAAGATTTACGAGATATAAACAAATGTTTTAGGTATTCGATACGCATAGATTACCGTTTTGCCCGGTCAAAAAATTTTGGTTTCCGTATGGGCGAACCTGTGTGTTCGCCCCTTTTTTTGACGGTTTCCCTAATATCAGGGCAGACACACGGGTCTGATATTGCAATAGGGCAGACACATGGGTCTGATATTGCATCAGGGCAGACACGTGGGTCTGCCCCTACAGTATTACAAAAATCCCGTCAAACAGGTAGAACATATTTTAAGCATCCACAAGCACTGAAAATATAAAAAAAGGCTGTGCAAGTATTATTCCAGTTTCTTTCTGAACCGCAGGATACTTAAAGACATGATAACTATTCCGAAAGCGATCATGGCAAGGAATTGCGGCAGGAGAATACCAAAAGTATTGCCTTTCAAAAAAATGCCGCGAACGATTTCGAGAAAATATCTCAGCGGAATAAAATAGGTAATATACTGGATTACCCTGGGCATGTTTTCTATTGGGAAGATGAACCCGGAAAGATACACAAACGGAAGAATAACGAAAAAAGCGGCGCTGAGCATCGCCTGCTGCTGGGTGCGGGAGATTGTTGAAATAAAAAGCGCAAGACCGAGTGTGCTCAAGAGATACCCGAAAGTCAGGAAATAGAGCAGAACAAGGCTGCCCTCAAAGGGGACTTTGAACCAGAAATGGGCAACGGTGATTACAACAGTGATAATAACGTATCCGATTATGGTAAAAGGTGCGAGTTTACCTATGATGAGTTGATAAGGTTTAACCGGTGTAACGATAAGTTGTTCAAGCGTTCCGATTTCCTTTTCCTTGACGATTGCCATGGATGCCAGCGCTATAGTAATGATCATGAGAATCAGGCATACAACGCCGGGCACCATAAAATTTGCGCTTTTAATTTCGGGATTGTACCACACCCGAGAACGCGTATCAATTAAAAAATATGAGACTTCAATATTATTTTTCGGTGCATTTTCCACCAAAGAGCGCGTAAAGCCGTTAATTATCCTCATACTGTAACCGAGGCCGATGTTAGCCGTGTTTGCGTCGCTTCCATCGACAAGTATTTGTACTTTTTCCGGTTCACCGCGTCGAATAGACCTGGCAAAACCATGCGGAATAACTATGGCAAGATTTGCCTCATTCCGGTTTATTATCGGGTCGATTTCCGATGAAACATCTACGTAATTAACCTCCGAAAAGTATGGTGAGCCTATAAATCCTTCAATGAGATCACGACTGATCGAGGTTCTGTCTAAATCGCAAACTGCGAGTGTTAAATTTTTTATGTCAAGCGTTGCCGCATAACCCAAAAGAATGAGTTGAATAATCGGAGCAGCAAAAACAATAGGTAACATGCGGCGGTCTCTCCGCAGTTGTCGAAATTCTTTAAGAATTATCTGTTTAATACGAACCATCAGATTTCCCTTTTGTGCATTTTTATTGTGCTTATCAAAAAAACTACAAACGCAAATATGCCCAGGTATGCCATCTGATCAAGATAGAGCGACATGCTTGTGCCTTTGAGGACTATTCCGCGAATTATTGTCAGGAAATACCGGGCAGGAACGATATACGTTACTAATTGAATTGCAAAAGGCATACTCTTAATGGGAAACACGAAACCTGACAAAATCATCGTAGGGAGAATCGAGGAAAGCAGGGCAATAATGAAAGCCACCTGCTGTGTCTCTGCAATAGTAGAAATAAATAAACCCATGCCGAGTGCACCCATAAGAAACAGCGATATCGCTATATAGAGCTCAAAAATGCTGCCCTTTACCGTAATGTCAAAAAGATACCATCCCATGACGAGAACAAGTGTAGACGCAATCAAGGAAACAATAAAATATGTTATACTTTTTCCGATAATCCATTCAAATGCACTGGTGGGAGAAACTTTTATCTGTTCAATAGTGCCAAGCTCTTTTTCACGGACTACTGAAAGCGATGTAGATACTACCCCGACTATCATTAATATAAATGCAATCAATCCGGGCAAAAGAAATCGAACGGTCTTGAGGTCTTGATTGAACATAATCCGTTGTTCAATCGATACGGGAATCGAAAGAGTACTTCCTGTTCGTTGCATTCTCGATACAATAATTTTTTGCTGGTATGCGTTAATTATTGCATCGATGTATCCCAAAATAGTTTGTGCTGTATTTGCATTAGTTCCGTCAATGATAAATTGAACAGGAGTTTCAATACCTTCGATTATATTTTTTTCAAATCCTTTTGGAATTACCATGCATGCTGCTGCTTTTCCCCTGTCGAGATAGCTGTCTATTTCCTTACCGGATTCAAGATAATAGTGAGCAATAAAATAATCGTACTGCTGGAATGTCACTGCCAGTTTTCGGCTGTGTTCGGTTCTGTCCTGATCGAGGATGGCAAGCGATATATTTTTTACGTCAAAGTTAAGTGCATAACCGAAGAGAACCAGCATAAAAGCGGGGAAAAAAAGCAATAACGAGAGTGTTCTTTTATCCCGCCTGAGCTGGCGCAATTCTTTTTTGCTGATTGCTGCAATTCGTTCAAAGGATTTGATCATTTAAGTTCCTTAAGTTTCCCCTCACCCTTGATCCCTCTCCCGCAAGCGGGAGAGGGAAAATATTATTCCGGTAGTTTAGTCCGCCGCTCGATGAGATGTATAAAAACATCCTCCAAAGACGGTTCTATCGGTTCAAGTTTGATGTTGCCTATGCCGGAAGTTTTCAAAAAAGCTATTATTTTACCGGGAATATCTTCTCTTTTTTCAATGATAACATGCAGACTGGTGCCGAATATGGAAGTCTCGATTACCAGGTCTGTATTCTGTAACAGTTCAAGGGCATCGACAGGTTTATCGCATGTCAACTCATAAATCGGATCGGTCATATATTTTGACTTAAGCTCTTCAATTGTGCCCTTAGCAATGAGCTGCCCGGCATGTATGAGACCGATAGACGTGCAATGTTCTGCCTCATCAAGGTAGTGCGTTGTTACAAACACCGTTATTCCCTCATTTGCAAGTGAACGAATAGTATCCCAGAACTGCCGCCTTGAAAGAGGGTCAACACCACCGGTCGGCTCATCGAGAAAAACGATCTTCGGTCGATGCAGAATAGCACATACCAGCGCCAGACGCTGTTTCCATCCGACCGATAGACTTTTTGTCAGTTGTTTCTCCCGTCCCCGGAGGCGGGCAGTTTCAAGCGCCCATGCTTTTCGTGATTCAAGCTCTTTTCCTTTCATGTCGTATGTCCCGCCAAAGAAAGTTATATTTTCTCCAACAGTCAGGTCGTTATACAATGAAAACCGTTGGGACATGTATCCGATAGATTCTTTTACGCGTTCCGCCTCCGATATTATATCATATCCACCCACCGTGCCTTCCCCGGATGTAGGTTCCATAATTCCGCAGAGCATCCGGATTAATGTCGACTTCCCTGCACCGTTTGAACCTAAAAATCCGAATATTTCACCTTCGGGAATTTCAAAGGACACGTTGTTAACCGCTGTAAAATCCCCGAACTTTTTTGTTAAATTTTCAACCGTTATGGAATACATAGACATTTTTTATTTACTATGACTCAAGTATTATGTCAAAAGATTATCATTTTGTTGAAAATCTATATGATTAGTTTTCTCTAAAAATCCAAAATTAAAAAATCCAAAAACCCACCATATATATGATATTATTATTTAAGGATATAGAAATCGTACATTAGTCAAGATTCACAAAAAATTAAGCTTTTATAGTTCTTACTAATATTATCCGGTTAATTTTCATTAATGCCATTCATGTCATACTTTTCCTTCCTAAACAGATTCATTTTTGCTACTATATGTCATACAGTGCTTCGTATTTCCTGCTGTGCAGTATCTTTACTTTCCTCCTTTGTGCTTCTGCATTCCTATGTCTTTCCTGTCTTCTTGTGTCTTTCCTGCCTTCTTGTGTCTTTCCTGCCTTCTTGTGTCTTTCCTGCGAAAGCAGGAATCCACTTCAATTCAAATCATAATACAAATCTTTCCAATCAGGATTGAATTTCTCAATTAATTCTATTTTCCATGCTCTTTTCCATTTTTTTAAACATTTCTCACGTTTAAGAGCAAAGTTTATATCTCCAGTTTGCTCATAATATACCAGCATGTGTACATTGTATTTTTTAGTAAATCCTTCTACTAAATCATTTTTATGCTCATATACTCTTTTAGAAATGTCATTTGTAACTCCAATATATAATGTTCCGTTTCTTTTGCTTGCGAGAATATAAACGTAAAAGTCATTCATATTTGTAGAGTTATTGATTTTTATTTAAATTTATGCCTTAAGTCTTTTTTGAAAAAAAACTGGATTCCTGCTTTCGCAGGAAAGACAATATTATGAATTAACCTGAGAGCATTGACTATGACTATTAAATTAAAATCCTGAATCTCAAAACTTCCGGACAGGACGGTAAAAGGGTTTTATACACAGGTACTGTTAATACCGATACACAGCCTTAATAATAGAAAATTGCTAATAACTAATTGACAGCTAAAGGCGAAAAGCTAATAGCTAACAGCTAACAGCTAATAGCTATTCATTTCACCGCTTGTTTTTCGATTAAACTGATGAAAACATCTTCAAATGAAGGAGTAATATTCCGTTCCGACCATGTAATATTCTCTTGATTCAGCTTAGAAGCGATGTCCGGCATATCCCGTTTCACGTCCTCAAGAGCGATACGTATCCGTCTGCCATAAACATTTATGCTTTTAATAGTAGAAATATCTTTTAAGATGAAAACCGCCCTGTGCTGAGGTTTACAAATGAGCTCGACCATCTGTAAATTATGCGCCTTTATAATTAATTTTGGCTCATCCGTAAGAATAATTTGCCCGTTGTGTATGAGCCCCACGCGGCTGCATCGCTCAGCCTCGTCAAGATAGGGTGTGCTCATCAATATGGTTAATCCCGACTTCCGCAGCGTTGAGAGAATTGTCCAGAAGTCTCTTCGTGAAACCGGGTCTACACCGGTAGTGGGCTCATCGAGGAATATGATTTCCGGCACATGAATCAACGTGCAAGCAAGAGCAAGTTTTTGCTTCATTCCCCCTGAAAGACGACCTGCGAACCGTTTTCTGAACGGAGAGAGCCGTGTGAATTCCAGTAATTCTTCTTTCCTTGATTTATAATCGTGAACGTTATTGAGTTCGGCAAAAAAATCTATATTTTCATCAACGGTCAAATCGCCGTAAAGACTGAAATGCTGAGATAGATATCCGATTTTCTTTTTAATTGATTTATAATGTTTTTTGAGTTCCTTGTTGAACAAGAAAATTTCGCCTTCATCCGGCTTGAGAATTCCACATATAAGCCGCATTAACGTAGTTTTCCCGGCGCCGTCGGGACCCACCAAGCCGTACATTTCACCACGGTTCACTTCCAGCGTAAGATTGTTTAGCGCCGTTACTCCGTTATAACGTTTGCTCAAACCGGATATCTGTAATATTTTTTCCATTATATAATTGATGAACAGACAGGGATGTCCGTTATACCATTACAAATAGCGAATTATTTTGAAAACGGGTAAGTTTACACGATTAGTAGAACAGACATTCCTGTCTTGCCGCTGTTTTCGGTGACCGTTCATATTTTTTTATTTACAATTTTCCATAATTTCATTTTTTTGCGTTCATTATGCTATTACGAGATATCATAACATTGCGACAAATAACTGTCGCGTTTAGCGCAAAACCGCATCGGCAGGCATTCCCGCTTTGAATATACCTTCCGGATTCTGAAGGCTTATTTCGACTTTGTATACGAACTTTACTCTTTCTTCTTTTGTCTGTATATTTTTCGGCGTAAATTCCGCACGGTCAGAAATAAAAGATACCGTTCCGACAAATTCACTGTCGGGATATGAATCAATGAAAACACCGGCATCCTGCCCGTATTTGACCTTGCCAAGGTCTGTTTCCTTTACATAAATAGTCAATGTTACCCGTGAGAGTTCCCCGATCACAAAGAGAGAGCTTCCCGGGGATGTTAGTTCACCTTCCTCAATCAACTGCTCTAAGATTGTACCGTTAATTGGTGAAACGATAGTACAATCATCTATTTTTTTTCTGATACGGTCGACGATGGTTTGTGCCTGGGCAACCTGCGCCTCGGCGACTTCAATTTCTTCACGGCGCGGTCCCTTTTCCAATTTGGTGAGCAGCTGCACCGAAGCCCGGTACCGGGCTTCGGCAGACGCGTTGCGCGTCTGTATTTCTTCAAGCTGGCTCTGCGTAACACTCCCGGAGCTGAACAGAGATTCATATCGTTTCAAATCGGCAGAAACTTTTTCAAAATCGGCTTTCGCCTGGTTAACCTGTTCCAATGCGGCGGCAATGTCTTCCTCCCGGGCGCCCTGCTTAACAAGATTCAATTGTGCCTCCGCCAGAGCCAGCCCGGCTTCCGCCTGTCTGAGTTCAATTACATAATCAGACGTGTCAATCCGGGCAAGAATTTCCCCTTTTTGAATTGTATCACCTTCCCGGACAAAGAGTTTGGTTGCATCACCGGTTACCTTGGAACGAATCATAACCTCCGTTACTTCGAACGTACCGGAAGCATGAATCCCGTTTGCGGAATTTTTGTTGTTACATCCCCAAAAAATACTAAGGGTGAAATACATAATAGTCAAAACTGCACACTGGATTATAGACTTTCTATGATTATTTTGAATCATTGTGAATTCCTCGCATCAGTATATCTAAAATTATTCTTTTGTTTTCACTGTACGTCTCTTCCGTTTCTGTGCTGTCAATATTCAATATTGTCTTCGGAAGAGGACGTGAAATAAAATAAAAAATGATAGAACCTATAAGCATCCGGTACAGCAGTATGGGATTGCCCTGCAGAATTTCACCGCTTTCCTGTCCTTCTTTAATAACTTTTTGTGTACACAAGAAAAACGTTTTCATCAGATTCTTGCTTTCACCTTTCAGATTTTTGCCCTTCGATAATATTTCACGCAGCATCAGACGAATAAATTCGTCACGTTCATTATAGCGACCAATAAAAGCAGAAAGCACCAGACGTAATTTTTCAGCAGGCTGTAATGCACTTTTAAAAATCGGATTCATCTGCTTCAGCATATCCTTTAGAACGTCTTTCAATATTAATTGATAAAGAGCCTTCTTACTGGAAAAATGATAATAAATCATCGCTTTATTGCAGTTTGCTTTCCGTGCGATATCATCGACACTTACCGCATCAAATCCCTTAAGGGCAAACATTTCCAAAGCATTTTTCATTATCCGCTCTTTGGAAGCAGTACCTTTTTTCGTTATCCTATAGTTATTCGACATAATCAAGCATATATTTAACTAACCGGTTAGTTAAATATATAACAATTCTACTGCAAATTCAAGAGATATTTTAACTAAAATGCACATTATTTGACAATTAGTATATATTAGTGCCGTGTTAAATTTCAACAACGGCATTGGATTTACGATAACAGGAGAAAATAATAAAGCTTCTTTCCGGCAGGAACCAAAAAAAATCCCCTAATTGTGAGGGGGATTTTATAATTAACCGATATATGTGATAATTAGAAATAGTATTCTATAACATGCCGTCTTACTTCTTATGGAAAAGATTTTCTAAAAGTACAACTTCCTCTATATATTTAGTTAAAGAAGCGTGTTATATTGTATAAAGTGCTTTATATTGACTGTTTATCTACCGCAATATTTGCTGACCTATTCCGTAACCGAAGCCAAAGTTAAGCGTAAAACCGCTGAAATTTTTCCAGTTTGCAAGATAGCGCCCGAATGTAAGATACCGATAGCGTACACTCACGTCAAAGAACCATCTGCTGTTTGTATAAATTTCCGTTCCGACCATAGCATAAACAGAAGGCGACAATTGGAAAGACCTGTCGGAGACAAACTGATTGCGAATATACCCCATGCCTAATACGGGACCCGCACCTGCGCCAACGTAGGGATAGAGCCGTTTTAACGAGTGGTTGAGGATTATGCCGCGTCTGATACCGCCATAAACCGGATAGAGGGCTACTTCATACAAATCTCTGGTATGAAAATAAGGATTTAAACGTTCATCAACCCAACGGTCGAGGGGACTATTAATGTTCCGGTTCATGCGGTCTGAACTGTTATAAAAATATCCGAGTTCTCCCACGAGGTATACGTTCTGACTGAGCCTGTGCGTATAGAACGAAGTGAATCCAAAACGGGTCTGGAAAAACGAGGTGTTAAAAACGCTCTTACCTAAAAATCCATCCGGATTAATACCGACTTTCGGGGCAGCTTGCTTTTGAACACGTTGATAAACCTGTGTTCTGAGCCTGTGAATTTTCGACTGGTTGTATTCCTGGTCCTTGTAAGTTTTTGTTCCTCTTTGCCATAAGTCGGGATGAATCGACATTTTATATTGTGCAAAGAGTTGTAATGGAAATAACGCAAAGACCGCCGTCAATATTATGTATATACATTTTTTCACAATAAACTCCGTGATGTTCAACATACAAATATGCACATCCTATGTATATATACAAATATACGATGCATTTTATTCCAAAGCAATCACTTTTTTTTATAAAAATTTATAAAATCAATATATCATGCTTAATAACACCGGCAGCACAGACAACCTGTCCCGCTTTTAGGGATACTTAGCCTGCTTCCTGTTTTTATGGTCTGTGCAGAAATATATTTCATTAAATAAATATATAATTATTCAACGCTCTCTACAGATAAATCTACGTGGTTTTCGCCCGGGTACTACTTATTAAAATTGTACGTCAGCATGGCATACAGCCAGATTCCCTTTGTATCGTTATCCGGCGTTTCCTTAGGAATATCGCCCGGTATGAACATTGAGCCGCCGAGCTGAATACCCAGGTCTTCCCGGTAGTCATATTTCATTGTAAGGTCAAGCTCACTCCCAAGGTATGTATGGTCACTGATATTTTTCTTGGCAGTTGAAAAAGCGTGCACATCAACCATAAGTGTCATATCGCTTCTGGGATTGTATCCGCAGCGCAAAATAAAATCGCGCAGCCCCAGATTCATGGTTGCTGCGGGTATACCCGTAAAGTAATCCATATACCCATAGTACCTGTGATTGGTTGCATACAGCGTATTGAATGCGTTGAAATCATCATCCGTTGCGTCGTCATCTCCGGAAAGAAGGTCAAAGCCGAGCCCGACATACGGATTATATACATCATGCAGAATATTGTATTTAAAACGCAGTCCAAACATGTAAGCACCGATATTATCCCTTTTGGTGGTTAATCCTTTCATTTGATTTCCATACTGGTATGCAGCTTCTACTTCGTAATCAAAAAATGATACCGATGCATTGTAATCGAAACCGGTGGTAATACGAAAAAGCTTACTTTTATTCGCATCCGTGCCCGCAGTCAGCTTGTCGTTATTATAGTTCAGAAACATAAAACCGTTAAAAACTCTGTTTTTCAAATCCCTGAATGAACCAAAAAATCCATAAAAGTCTTCATCGGGATCAAAATCGCGGGTAGGTGCATTTTCATCAACCCGGGCAGCAAATACTGAATATGAAAACTTAGCGCCTGCTTTATTTAGTAATCCGCCGTCGAACACTCTTCCGGTATTGCTCCAGTCGACCGCTCCTACAAGCCGTTCGTTGCCAAGGGCGATTTCCATACGCCCGAGTTTGAGCGACATACCGCTTTTGATAAAGTCATCAACCTGAATAAAACCCTGGTGCAGGTCGAGACCGGCGGCAGAGGCGTCCAATGTGCTTGTTTCTTCTCCAAAAGAGCGCGCATCCTGTACCTGGAAAAAAGCGGAAATATTTTCCAAGCCAGTGAAAGAAACACCAAGCCGGCTGCGCATCAAGTTGAATCCATTTCCGGCTACGGTATTAGTAAACGCCGTATTCTGGAAGCTCGCCATATTCTTTGCGAATTCGGAACGGTAGCGCATCTGGACGCTGTACTTTACTTCTTGTGCGAACAGTGAACTGCTCAGCATAAGAAGAACTGCTAAGGTAATTAATTTTTTCATTGCTCTTCTCCTAGATTTTTAATTACCAGTTTTTAGTTAACTGACGATTTACTATATAAAATCTTGTTTTCTCGTTAATTATTAATATTTTACTTTTATTTTTTACAATCATATAATTTAATCCTAAAAATTCATAAAATCAACAATTTATCTGAAAAAATTTATTTCAGCAATGGAGACCACGACGGATGCAAATCTCTGAATGAATTATTCGTCAGCCTTACTAAATTAGAGCCGCCTAAATTCATTACGTAAATTTCCATATCACCATCCATATTTGAGCAAAAAACTATTTTTGAACCATCGGGAGAAAATGATGGAGAATCGTTAATGGCAGAATTATTGGTAATCTGTGTTCGATAAGAACCATCCGCATTCATTATGTAGATTTCTCTGTTTAACCATTCTCCTTTGGTTGAAGAAAAAATTATCGTAGAGCCATCATACGACCATGAAGGACTATAATCGCTACCATAATCATTTGATAATCTGTTTTGTTTTGAACCATCTACATTCATTAAATATATTTTACCAATACTCGATTCCCATCCAAGAAATTCTACTGATGCAAATGCTATCTTAGAGCCATCGGGCGACCATGATGGATATAAATAGCCAAAAGAATTGCATGTTAACCTGATTTGATTTGAACCATCTGAATTCATTACATAGATTTCAAAATTTCTATCCCTGTTTGATACAAACACGAGCTTAGAGCCATCAGGCGACCATGATGGACTAAAATCCCAATCAGAATTATAAGTTAATCTAGTCTGATCGGAGCCGTCTGCATTCATTACATAGATTTCCTGACTCTCGTCTCTATTTGACTCAAAAGCAATCTTAGAGCCATCAGGTGACCATGAAGGACTAGTATCCCAATCGGTATTATAAGTTAATCTGGTCTGATTGGAGCCGTCCGCATTCATAACATAAATTTCATAATTACCATCCCTGTTTGATTCAAAAACGATTTTGGTTTTTGTATTGATTAAGTGATCTGCTCCGGATACAGGCTGCCACGGCATTAGCTTAGTGCAAGAAATATAAGTACAAAAAATTATCCCGCTGAGCAGGGTAACAATTACACAAATTATTATTGATTTCATAAAACCCCCAATAAAATTTTTATCAATCCCGCTCGGCGGCGCCAGCAGAGAGCTTGTAATTGTATCCTGATTATAGTTTTTTCGAGACGAGGAGATAATGTGACAAATACTGCAAATTTAATGCCAGAGTGTTGTTCTTTATTAATTTCCGCTTGAAAATAAATTATTTTTCATTGATGAAGTAAAAATACAGGCTCTTTCCTTGCCGCTAATGTGCATGATTTTTCATTACATGTGATCCTGTATTGTCTTTTTATTGCGAAATAATCTCTATAAAAGCGACGGAACAAGATTTATAGTAATGCTAAAACCGGAAAATCAGCTTTAAAAAATGGGAGTGATTTTCAGGGTCCGGGCAGGTAATAAACCGCAAATTCCAGGAGTGATCCTGTTTACGGGCACCGGTCAAACCGTCACTTTTTTGATTGTACCGCTGTGCTTTTATTGCGGCGTGAATTCCGCTGATTACATGATTAAGAAAAATCCCGGCATAAAAATACAGTGTACGATTCCGGATTTTATCGGCATCGACGCGGCGCTGATGAAATTTATGCCGGTGCGAGGGAGATTCCCAAACCCATACATTTTCCGGTGTTTCGGGAATAACATTATCGAAATTGCGGTTTATTCTCATTCTTTCGTTGTATATATATATTGAATTGTACCCGGAGATTGTCACGTAAAAGTCTTTATCCTTCCCTGCCGGATTTATTCCCGCATGAGTAACCGCAAACGTGCGGTAGTCTTCTTCAAGCCAGCCGGAATATTTTTCATGTCCTACCGCCAAACCGAACAAGACCGCTTCGGCGCCGATCATGTAGCGTGCATTTCCGACATTTTCGACATACCGCTGACCCAAACCCGGAACAAAAAGGGAATAAAAAAAGGCTTTCGCCGATGATCTTTGATTCTCCTGCGCACCCGCTGATTGCGAAATGCTTATTATTCCAAGAGCGAATGTCAGGGCGAAAATCCCGCATTTTAAGATATATTTTTTCATAGTACTACCAGAAATATCTGAGAAACGCAACGGGCATTAACCGATGCTCCGAAGGTGAAAGTGTCCATCTTACATGAGCAGAAAAGTTCGATGACTTTCGTTTTACGGAATAAGCCGCTTCCGCAGCGCTCAATACCCTGTTTAAAATCATTAACTGTGCAAACCGGCTTGCACGGTCGAATTTTTTATTGCTGTCGTGCTGCATGTCCATGTAGTATAACCTCATTGTCGATGGTTCCGGAAAACCATCCGAGTCGGGCCAACCCGCTAAAAACTGGTCGTATTTGCCTATCATTTCGTAGTATTGCTGTGTTTTGGTATCCGGCAGGGTGTGAGAATAGTTCCATTCAGTCAGTGCTTCTTTCCATATTAAATAATCCTCTTTACTCCAGTAATCATCCGCATAGGCGCGGAATTCTTTTTCCTTATCCTCGCCCAGTCCTTTATAATGGTAATGACCCGCCCAAAAAGATACTTCGAGGGTAAAAAATGCCAAAGCCTTGATTTTGCTGCCGGCATACCACTGCCCTGCGCCCGGAATCAAGCCGGACAATATTGCAGCCTTAAGCGGCGATTTCCCTGGTGTTTCATCCTGATAAGCCGGGTCGCTTAGAACAAGGTTTTTACCGGAGACGAACATTTGATATGACATCCAATTCTTTGATTCCAAAATGTACATTCGTTGTAATTGGGGGTTCTTGCTCGGAATGGGAATTTGGGCAAACAACATGCCCGGCAATATAAAAATAAATGCAAAAACAATTGTATTTCTCATATATTCTCCAATAATAAAAATATGTTCATTTTCGGCGTTATAAATGAACACGCCTCGGCGTGTTCCTACGGTATATGACAGATTATTTTATAATATTGGCCGACATTTAATCACAAAAAAAGACCATTTTATTTTATGAAACCACTGCATCTATTCTACTAAACAAGATTGAAACTTCTATAATCATAAAATCAAAGTAATATTATTAGCAGCATAGACATTCGTGTCTGTGCATCAATTTTTAGACTTTATTGCACAATTATGCAATGTTCTATTACTTTCCCCTACCTCTCAACAATCCTGTATTCCGACACCGCAACCCGGTCGGTGTCGACGATAAAGAGCCTGTCGCCGAAGATGCGTATCAAAAACATATCCTCAGGCAGAGGCACCGATCCGAGCAGCACGCCGTCGCTGTCGAATAGTTCAAACTGAGCTATGTCTTTTCTCACATACATCCGGTCACCAATAATCCATACATCAACCCATTCTTCCGGCTGCTCGGTAACCGTAACGACCCAGATGCGGTTTTCGGAATCGACCGACATACCGGCTGAAATCGAATTCGAGTACACATCGACATACCAATCGTGTTTGTATCCCGTTTCTTCGAAATTCAGCGGACGGTCGAACACACAGATGAGAGTCCCATCCGGACTGCGCTTTTCGATTTTGTTATCATACCGATATGCGACATACATATCGCCGCCGGGAGCGATCTCGATAAAAGCATCCCCCGAAAAGCATAATGATATCCCTTCTAATTTTATGTCCATTGTTCCGAATTTTCCGGTGACGGCTCCCTCTAAATTAAAGATGTGATACAGGGAATAAACGCCTACTTCAGAGTATTCCTTATATTCTTTCTGACCACCTATTCCATGTATGAATCCGCCCATAACCATTGTTTCCGAATTAATAAGCCGGCACCGCGGTACAACATTTGTTATGATTGAATTGCCAATATTAAACCGCCGGATTTCAATCCCTGACCCATCCAGTATAATAAAGCTGTACCTGGTATCTCCGACGTAGAGGCGGTCATTTTCATCTATGTTTAAATTTACGGGTCTCCTGAACTCAGCCGGTCCATTACCTCTTCTGCCGATTGTTGCCATATAACGCCCCTGCGCATCAAACTTTTGAATCCTGCAGTCGCCGCTGTCGAGAATATAAATATTGCCTTTTTGGTCGCGGACGACATCCCAGATTTCAAACATAATGTAATTATCATCGACTGCATCCATCGAGCCGATTTTCTGAACAAACTCGAGTGCCACTTTCGGATTCTGCCCCCACTGCGGAGCATGATTATGGATATACCTCACACCTTCAATGATTTCCTCAGTATACATGCCTTCTGCCGGTTCCTCTTTTTCACAGGAAGGCATAATAACGCATGCCGACAGCAACAATGTTAAAGCGCACTTTTTCATGGTGGTCTTTTCCGTAAATAATTATTTGAACACGCCGCGGCGTGTTCCTACAATTGAATAAATGAGTTCACTCTAAAAAGGATTTAAACTGGGATGTCATGGACCATTCCATGACACAATTACTACAAAATAGCCTTAAAGTCACGGATTGGTCCGTGACTTCCAGGACTGTAATTTTCTTAATTGACCTTTTTAGAGCAGATTCATAAATAGTTGAAAAATTAATTTTGTAAAACCCTATTAAAAAAAGAAATATTTCGTACATTAACAATTAACCTAAGTTATTAATGAATTTACAAAAAGCAAGCAATATATTCATGTAAAATCTGATCTTTAAATAAATAAAAACAATTCATTATCCCGCTTGGCGGGATTATTTTTTACGTTTTTCGCCCCGAGTATTCGGGGAGAGAGAATTATCATTAAAAATCGTAACCAAACAGCACGGTCAGGAAAAATTTCCAGTTTTTTCCTTCTTTTCTGTTTGCAACGGCGAACCGGTCAAAACCGTAAGCGATATTGAATCCGATTTTGGTCGGATAACTGTAAAAAGAGAACATATCGAGCCGCAAACCGATGTCAACACCCTTTTTAATATCGGGTGATTTTTCACTCCATGCATCACCGATTTGATAGCCGACAGAGGCATAAAGCTTATCAAAATACCATGGACCCAATTGAATACCAATATCCTTCAGCACCGGAAAACGGTATGTTACCGACCCAACTGCCATTTTCCTGCCTTCAAGACTGTAAAACGAATAGCCTTTCAAACCGGTCAATCCTCCTGCAAAAAAATAGAGAAAATCATCCACAGGCTTGCTGATGTATCCGCCCTGAAAGCGTACTGTCAATGCGCTGCGGTCAAGAATAAAGGGAAGCCCGACATATTCCCGCCAATCCAGCGTTATCTTATGATACGCATATTTTTTATAAACTTCCTGCAAGAATCCTGCCTGAGCGATAACAAAGTCCTCGAATATTTTATCTCTATTACGCCAGTAATTAAAAATGATCTCCCTGCCATACGAGGGATTTATTTCCTGGTCCATACGGGGCAAAATGCCGGTATAGCGCCACTCGACATTAAAATCAAACGCTTTGAAATAGTCGTACCCCAGAGGCTTAATCACCCCGGAATAATCCGGAATAATTGGTTTTACATTTGCCGATTGCCGTCCGTAAAGAGCTTTGACCTGAATCTCCTGCGATTTTGAAATCCGCCGCCGTGCCCCAAGGTCTACCTCCCAGTATCCCAGTACGACTTCATCGGTTCTTCCTAACTGTGTTTCGCTCGGAGAAGTATAAATTTTTATGTGCCGGGTTAGATTATACAACTCCAGAAAAAGAGTCTCCCGCAATTCTTTAAATTCAAAAAGCGCAAAAAGGTCGCGATCAAGGTCTTTATTTACTGCCGCACCCATAAACAGGGAATACTTATCGAGCACATCGCCTGTAAAGCTGTAAAAACCCAGCTTGGGTATGCCGTAATCAACCATAATCCGCGGGAAAAAAGACGTTTTTTGGAAATGGAATGTATACGGCTTTGACGGAAAATCGGGAATTTCGCCGTCATCGTACCGTACACCTGGTATTCCATCCGATATTCCCGGCTCATAAGTCATATAAACCGGATCTACATATTGCATTTCTCCCAATAACACAAGTTTGTACCCGTCTTTCGTATAGAGAGAATATATAAGCTGTCCCTTATCATTCACAGACGGCATGAACGCACCGCCGAGAACGTTGGTTACAGGTTTGATTTCTCCGGTGGTCAGGTTATATTCATAAATATTGTATATTCCGGTTTTATCCGAACTGAAATAGATTTTTGCGCCGTCGTGTGAAAAGACGGGACTTCTTTCATCTTCTTTTCCCTTGAGTAGATACCGGAACTGCGAACCGTCGGCATTAATAATCGCGATATCCCTTCCGAAATGAGAAGACACAGAGAATACTATACGGCTGCCGTCCGTGGAAACAGTCGACGCAAAAATGTCTTCCCCATCGTTAAATTCTTTGAGAACGCTCACCGTACCCGAAGCAATATCCAGCGTATTAAGCGTGCAAATGCCGTCGGTACTTGACACAAAGTAAATAGTCTTGCCGTCGGGCGAAAATGAGGGATACCGCGCCCGCATACTCTTGGTAATCTTCCGTTCCTTATCCGTTACAATGTCATACACATACAGATCATGATAATTTGAACCGTAATTATTTTTGGTCAATTTTGCATAAACAATCATTTCTCCTGTGGGGTCCCACACCGGCGGAGAAACCACTCCTTTCTTTAACTGTTTCCTTTCAGACATGCCGGGGACTTCGATATACAATCCCGTATTAGAGAGATAATCACTTTTGTTATTGGACAGATACGCAACCGATTCACCATCAGGAGACCATTTCGGGAAGATATTTGCCGTTCCGTTCGTGCGAAGTATCTCCCCTTGCATGAGATTTTTCCTTATATTGTCCGAGTTAATAAGATACTGTTTTTCAAGTTCATCCTTCCATTTTGCATAGACATTTTTTGCACTTTGACCTGTCGAATTTTCCATTGCGTGTTCGATCGTTAATGAAGCGGGAGAAGACATGGCTCGCGAGATTTCTTCCAATATTTCACTGCCGTACTGCTGCGCCAGAAATCCTACGAACGAATATCCCTGGTTATATACGGATTCATTCCCGATGCTTGATTTACCGAAAACTCCCATTTCTGTTAATGAATAAATCTCACCATTCAAAGCGCGCACTCTGAGGATCATATCTCTATGCGAATCCCAGGCATCATATCCCTGTTTCATTGTGTGATACTGCGCCACGCCCTCTGCAAACCAGCCGGGAATGACCGTGCCCGAAAATGGATATGAAATTATACGGTTCGGAAAACCGTACAGCACGTCAGGGCGCTTTTCGTCCTCATATTCGATATTTTGAATATATACGGCGGGAAATCGGCGGGGCATTTTTCGCGCAGTCTGCATTTGAATCATGTGGGTAAACTCATGCGTGACAACATTTCGCAGCCAATTGCTGGTTCCGCGCAGCAGAAAATCGAGCGAAAGAGCCCAAATTTCCACTTTATTATCATAATAATATGCCGCACCGTTAGAATAATCGTCGTGGTCCCGAACAATAATGTCAATCTTAGAATCCGGTTCAAAATTGTATGCTTGTGTTACCGGTTCATAAACCTCTTCGGCAATTTTCGCAATAATACGCGGTGTCCGGTATTCTCCGCTGTGAAAATGTACATTAAAATGCTCTGTTTCAATTGTCTCCCATTTAAGTTCGGGGTGGTTATAAGTTTCAAATTGTGCATATACTCCTGCCGGAAGTATAAATGCAGACATTTCAAAAAACAAAATACTTAAAAAAGCAAAAAGATATTTATTAAGAAGCAATTTCATAATGTGAATTCAGTATTTCAAAAATATAACCGCAGAGAAC
>LJUD01000171.1 GCA_001304035.1 bacterium SM23_31
AGAGACGTCTCCACCTTTCAATTCCACCTGATCGTTCAAATCGTTATCGTATGTCGGATCGACTCCTACAAGTATGTTTCCCGGCAATACATTTATGATCGAATACTGACCGGAGAGGTATCCACCGGTTCTGGCAACAAGCTGGTATGTACCGGTAGGAATCTTCATCAATTCAAAGAATCCGTCTCTATCGGTTACAACCTGTACTCCGTTTACACCGGTATAGCTTGGATCATCGTTGTTATTATTAAAATACGAGTCGTCAATCGGATTAAGACTGCCAATCTCCCGGATTTCCATAGTTACTACCTTTGAAAAGTTTTCACGACCCTGTAACGGAATCCGACCCAGGATGCGTCCGAGCGGATTATGCACTACGTTTACTGCAGGAGTCGGCACCGGAATCGTTCTTGATGCTCCATCACTCGTTAAGCGCGGGAACCTTTCTCCAGTATTAGCAAAGAGTATTTCACTTGTGGTCGTTCCCGAAGAATCGTTATCTTTTGCAACTACTTCAAAGTATGTGAGTAACGTATCGGTTGCTATGGCTCCAGGATATTGAAACTTCATGAAATTCAGTTCAATCTTATCGCCGTTAACAGCAGAAGTATTCTCAAGAGGAGACTCACTTCCAAAGAAGAAGTCAGTCGCATTATACTTAAATGGATTTGCCGGGTCGACAATCTCAAAAAGCGATGTATCGACGTCAAGATAGAATGCAACCTGTTCAACGTTTCCGCCCTTCGAGTCAAGCACGACATCAAACCGAATACTATCGCCCTTATTGGTATGCACGAAATCAGGAATTATTCTCATATCCCAACTAGGTAATGCTGTTCTTTCCCGACCGGTCAATCTCAATTTACCGGGAGCAATGAATCTTTCCGTATTGGCATTGGTCCAGGTTTGAGTTCCGTCCTTTGTAATAAATGCATAAATATAGTAGTTGCCATTAGTGGTCAAGCCGGTCATATTACCTGAGTACCAGTTCAAATAACTGTCACCAGTGGTTAACAACTCAACGTTGGCAACAGCACCGTCAGTACTGTTCATTAGCGCAGTACTTGCACCTACATCTGCAGCGAGTTCGGCATAATAATTTCCTGCGGAATCTAATTGCGAGATAAACATGCGAATGTACTGGTTCTGATCAAGATCGAAGGCATTAAAATTGACTCGAAATACCTGACCATTGTCAATCGTTATCTGAGATACACCGGCATCTTCCGTTTTACCAACACCTGTTCCCGGATTAAACAAGAACTCAACTTTGGGATAATGTGTGAATTTTACCGTATCGGACTTGGCAAGAATCGTATCCCTTTCGTCTTTAATCAAGGCGTAAAATACATAAGTAGAATCCGATTCAGGCAGATTAGCGCTTAACACCGTTCTCAAATTCCAAACATACTGGTCATCTGAGATTTCATCGCCCTGTTCGTTAATAATAAATCCTCCGGTTACATTTTTACGTGTACCGCTTGCCATCAAATCTGAAGGAACCTGGTGTGCCGCAGATGCTTCGTCCATCCAAATCCCAATCATTGCTTCATCGTCGATGTCGGTATCGCCGGAAGACGTCCAGTTAATTGTTATCATTTGCTGATCTGCGGTATTAATGCTGTCGTTTCCTACGGGTCTGTCTAATAAACCAAAAGTTCCGATACTCGGCGCATGTTTCACGGTCAGGATATCGGCGCTTCTTCCTATGTTCGCATTTTTGCCGTCATACGCTACTACATATACATAGTAGTCACCTTTAGCGGTATACGTTTGTACAACATTACCAACGTATTTGACAATATCGAACATAAAATCGGTATAACTGCGGTTCAGCGCTCCTGTCGAGTCCTGTTCAGGGGATATCAGAATACTGTTGGTTCCGAACGAAACCGGATCAGCCGTAAAGTCGTCTTTCGTCAATGATCCTATTTCATCCAGGAAAATCCACACGGGAACATCCGGTTCCGCATCATCCACGTCAATAACCGCATACTCTAAATTAATAGTCGTAACGATTAGCGAATCAATACCGCCTGAATTCAGGATTGTGTCGCCGGCGCTCGGAGTTATCGGTGTGCCTGGATCAACTATCGGTTGATGTAATACCACAAAGCCTTCACTCACAGCGAGTACCGAATCACTTATAAAAGGAAGCGTTGCATAAATATATACTGTATCTCCCTCATTATACTCATTGTATATGTGTACCTTTGAATCATATTGCTCCGTCACTCCGCCCTGACCGGCTTGAACTATTCCTCCCGTACCATACACTAATAGTGAATCCTGCTTTAAACCGTGATCTGAGTTCATTTCTTCAAACGCAGAATCCGTTGCGGTAAAGAAAACCCAGCCTGAATCGGCTCCGAACAAAGAGTCAGCGTCAACAAATGTAAGGTTGACGCTAAAGTCCATCGTGCGACCGGCTAATTCAGTTGAATCGTCAATCGCAAGGAACGTTGCAGTCCCTGCAGGATCTTGACCAAATGCACTGGTACCGGCGAATAATATTATTGCCATAAAGGCTGCTGCTATGCATACAGATTTCGACTTCATCGTATACTCCTTTTTTTGTATATGATATGTATTTTTAATAAAAGCTGTTTTCGGATACATAAAAAGCAAAGACTTTTAGGTAAGACAGCCAAAAAAGAACATAAAACTCCCATTAGAGAACTCCCCTGTTCTTAAAATGGGAATCGGAAGATTTAAATATTTTTTTACAAAAAAACTGTAACAACGCCATAAATGAATTAAAGACCTCAAACAAACTGAAGTATTACTCCATAATCTAATGGATATTAAGAATGTTCTTATGCGTAACCTTAAAAAATATAAAATAAAAACACTACCCTTTTATATATTTTAGGTATACTTTGTTATCGTCAGGATTCTTTAAAACTTTAAATAATTTTTTTAAATTTTTTACCAAATGTTTATTCCTTTTTTTAGAAGAAGTTTTAATCATGATTTTAATCAGTTTTTTTTAATTTTTCCCCTTTTTTTACTAATCATGTTTTGTTAAATTGTATAAATTGTATTGTAATTTTGAACATTTCATTAGTTTTAATGTATTTAAATAAACAACACACGCTGTTTCTTTGACCAGATTCCTCCTTGATCATGCTTTTTATATAGTAAAACAAAACGATTTAGAGTAATATTTATCACTATTGACAACCTATAAACATTGAGAGTGCAAGTATGGATAAAAAAGTTACATTAATTTTGCTGGTTTTTTTTCTTGCCGGCTGTGCGGCTAAATCTCCTTATAACCGCATGTATGTTTCTCAAAGCATAGAAGAGCGTACTGATTTTGAGTTAAGCGGGGCTTCCGAACCGGGAGAATTTACTCTCCCTGAAGGAATATCCCTTTCCGATGGTCTTACACAGGATGAGGCTGTAGCCGTCGCGCTTTGGAATAATGCTCAATTCCAAGCCGACCTTGTTGCTCTCGGCTTTGCCCGTGCCGATTTGATCGAGGCAAGCCTTCTTTCCAATCCGGTATTTTCCTTTCTTTTTCCGGTAGGACCAAAGCAGGAGGAAACCAAGCTCAACTTACCCATTGACGTAATTTGGCAGCGTCCCCGCCGAATTGCGGCAGCGAAGCTTGATGTAGAGCGCATTTCGGAGAATCTCGTCCAGCATGGTCTGGGTCTTATTCGGAACGTCCGGACGGCTTTTGCAGACCTTTTGCTTGCACAGGAACAGGCTGTTCTTGCCGGGGAAGACGCAAAGCTCCGCGGTCAAATAGCCGATATTACACGTGCACGCCTAAGGGCTGGCGATATAAGCGAACTTGAGGCATCAATCTCTCGCGTTGATTCGCTCAGAGCAGAGGATGCAGTCTTGCGTTTCTCCAATGAAGCAATCCTCTCTAAATACAGGTTAAACAGTCTGTTGGGTCTTGAGCCGGAAAATTCAAAATATGAAATTATCCCATCCCCTGTTGATACACGTTCCGAGACTACATTTGATGAACTCCTTACAACAGCTTTTGCCGCACGTCCGGACCTCCGGGCAGCGGAGCTGGCTATTGAGGCAGCGGGTAAACGAGTGGGATGGGAACGCTCAAAAATTTTAAATTTCATCGGAATCATTGACGGTAAAGATAAGGGTGAAGAACATATCACAGTAGGCCCCGCTTTTCAGGTGGATATCCCGATAATGAACCGGAATAACGGTAACGTAGCCCGCGCACAGGCAGAGCTTGAACAGGCTGCCCTGCAATATGTGGCGGTTCGGCATAGTCTGACTCTGGAAGTGCAGGAGGCATATAACCATTATGTATTGGTACACAAGGAATTTGAAATATGGCACAGCGATATCGTTCCTTCTCTTGAAGAAGCAGTCGATCAAGCACAAAAAGCCTATATAGCCGGTGAAGAGTCTTATCTTTTCGTTTTAGAAACCATGCGGCAGCTTTCTGAAGCCCGCATGCGTAAGGCGGAATTAGCAGCCGATTTGCGCCGTGCTGCAGCACAGCTCAGTTATTGTACCGGGAAAAAAATTATCTAAACAAAGTCGCAATATAAATTGGAGTGAAATATGATTAGTAAGAAATTGAAATATTTCAGTTTTTTCGCTGCGCTGATAATGGTTCTAAGCTGCGGCGGAGATAAAGAGTCCGACCAAATACAAGCGCCTCCGGCACAAATCCAGAACGCTGAAAAAGAAGCAGACCTTACAAAGATCACGCTTTCACCCGAGGCTGAATTGCGATTAGGAATTCAGACAACTCCGGTCGAATACCGGCATGTTGAGAGAATCCTGACTTACGGAGGCGAGGTTGAGGCTGTTTCCGGGCGTTCGATCGTGGTGTCCGCTCCGCTTCCGGGCACCATGTTGATGCCTGAAGACGGATCTTCTCAAATAGCCGGGAAACACGTAAAAAAAGGCCAATCCGTGTGCCGTTTAGTGCTCCTTCCGCCTGAGAAAGACTTGCTGAGTGCCGAAGAAAATGTCGCTCTTAAAAAAATACAACTCGATGTTGCAAAAGCAAATGCTATTCGTGCGGAACAACTACTTAACGATAAAGCAGGAAGCATTAAGCAAGTGGAGCAGGCAAAAGCGGACCTGGCTGCCGCAGATGCAGACCTCAAAGTGGCACAGGCACGGTTGGATATTCTTAAAGGAATAAATTTAAATGCTGCGGCTAAGAATCTTTCCTCATTAAATATTGAATCCCCTATCGACGGCATTATTCAAAAGGTTTATGTTGCCCCGGGTCAGACCGTCTCCGGCGGTACCAATCTTATGGAAATCACCGGAATTGATCCTGTCTGGATCCGGGTTCCTGTTTATGTCGGTAACTTGACTGTTATCGACGACCAAAAACCTGCCATGGTATACAGTCTTTCGGACATAAGTGGTAAAGATGTTCGACCAGCCAAACCTATAGCATCCCCTCTTACAGCGAATCCAAGCAATACATCAGCAAACCTTTACTACGAATTATCGAATTCAGATTTCAAATTCAGACCCGGTCAAAAAGTAAGTGTAACTCTCACTCTGCACGATACCGAAGAAAGTCTGGTTGTTCCGTATTCCACAATCCTATACGATATGTATGGCGGCGCATGGTTATATGAGAATACGGAGCCTCACATTTTTATCCGCCGGCGCGTCGAACTGCACCATGTGACGGGCGACCTGGCTATTCTTTCCCGCGGTCCCGAAGCCGGTACAAAAGTAGTAACTGCAGGCGCTGTAGAATTATTCGGAACCGAATTCGGAGGTGGAAAATGATGCGTTGGATAGTATCTACCTCACTTCGTCTAAGAGTAGTTGTAGTCGCTCTGATGGTTATATTGCTGATAGTAGGTATTCAAATTATTAGCAAAACTCCGCTGGATGTTTTTCCGGAGTTTGCACCTCCGCTTGTGGAGATTCAAACTGAAGCTCCGGGTCTTTCATCCACCGAGGTAGAAGCGCTGATTACTGTTCCTATCGAATACGCAATGAACGGTACTCCCTGGCTCCAGACCATTCGGTCCAAGTCAGTTCTTGGACTTTCATCTGTCGTATTACTTTTTCAGAATGGTACTGATTTAATGCAGGCGCGGCAGCTTGTTCAAGAAAGGCTTTCGCGGATTGCAACAATGCTTCCGGTAGTGGCTAAACCTCCCGTAATGCTTTCACCGGTATCTTCTACCAGCAGGGTTCTTAAAATTGGCATGTCATCTGAAAAGCTTTCTCAGATGGAGATGACCACACTTGCCAAATGGACAATGAGACCCCGCCTGATGGCGGTTCCAGGCGTGGCTAACGTCGCCATCTGGGGACAGCGCGACAGGCAGATCCAAGTACTGGTGGATCCGTATCGCCTCCATGCTAATAATGTTACTCTTAATGAAGTAATAAATGCATCAAAAGATGCAACGGAACTACAGGGCGGTGGTTTTATTGATACTCCTAATCAGCGTCTTTCGGTAACGCATATTTCTTCAATAAGTACACCTCAAGACCTTGCCGCCATTACAGTATCGTTCCGAAACGGAGCAAGTATCAGGATTGGCGATATAGCTGATGTAGTGGAAGGATTTCCCGCTCCTATAGGAGATGCAGTTATTAATGACGCTCCCGGCATACTCCTGATTGTTGAGAAGCAGCCCTGGGCAAATACTCTGGAAGTAACCCGTAATATAGAATCTACATTAGAAGCGCTTCGACCCGGACTCCCGGATATTGAAATTGATTCAACGATTTTCCGCCCGGCAGGCTTTATCGAGATGTCTATCCGAAACCTGAGTCGTGCACTGCTCATCGGCTGTCTTTTGGTTGTTATTGTACTGGTATTTTTTCTATACGACTGGCGAACGG
>LJUD01000172.1 GCA_001304035.1 bacterium SM23_31
TTCGACTCCCGCCGTCTCCACGAATCCTCAGCTTCAGTGGATTTTTTGATGGGGGATTTTATGGTATACGTTTACGTGCTTGAAGGTGTAGATACGGAGAAGCGGTATGTCGGGATAACGAACAACCTTGATCGTCGTCTGATTGAACACCGAAGTAAGCGAACCAAAGGCGGTCAGCTATTAGGCGACTTTACATTACTTCATGTGGAGCATTTCCGTAACTACAACGCGGCACGCAAAAGAGAGATATTTCTGAAATCAGGACAGGGACGTAAGTTGTTAACTGAACGATATCCTCGAACGCGGCCCGCCTGAGGCGGGTAAAGCTTGTCCGTCTTTGACGGGCTTGTTCGCCTCCGGCGAATTCGACTCCCGCTGTTAATATAGTACATAAGCCGGATAAATTTCACGATTTTCCCGGCTTTTATATTTCAGTAATCCTCCCATTTCTTAAATTATTGACACTATGAGTAAAATTGCTTATGTTTCTATATTATTCTAATTTGCTCACTATTCATCACAAATATACCTTCTAAAACCTGGTTAGCTTCTCAAGCCGAGCCCTGTTGAACTGGGCTGATTGTTGCCATACTAACTCTTATAGGCAGTCTCTAAATTTAAGACTTAATTTAATCCAACATGTTCTGAACCGCTACAGCCCTGCGTACACCCCGCAGAATGACACTTGCAAAGAATTCGTTCATGATGACTACTACCGCAGTATCATTCTTCGTTGTGAAAGACTATTTCTTACACCGAGAGAAGCTGAACCGAATCAAACGCAAAACCTAATCCAAAGTGCAAAAGAGCTTTGTGTGATATCAAAAAGAAAGGGCTTAGAATTATTCTAAGCCCTTTGTATATCTCAATATTTATTAACCTTATTTTAGGATTTTTGTGGGTAGTGGTTTTGGAACCATTAGTTTGAATATTGGGATAATCGCCGGTCCGGCCTGTCTACCGCCCCCCCGACTACCCTGACCGCTTCTGATACCCGGGAGAATCGCGTCCATTGCATTCCAGGTAATCACATTATCCGTTGTTTCAGGTTCAAGCATATGACAGACAATTCTCCCAGATGCCTGTCCGGTACGTATAATATATGTTCCCTTGGGGAATGTTTGGGTCATTTTATGCATTTCCTCTTCCACAGCGACAGAATCAACAGATGCCGGGTGGTCATACTGACTTGTTCTGTTTATCTCTCTGGCTATATAGGCTTCGACATCCAGTTCAGTATCTTCCTGAAGAACTTCAATAGTCACTCGATGGCGTTTGAGCATTTCTATTGCTTTGTGTGCTCTCGGTTCAAGAATGTAGGCGTATGGGCGTGGACGTGTTTTAGTGGCAACAAGCTTCTTTATGATATCAGCATCAGTAACCTTGACAATTGTGCTCGTCTGTCCTTCCATCCTTCCGGTATCAGGATTACGAGTGCCGCCTTCACGTTTAACAATCTCATAAGATACCTTGTAATCTTCACCTACTTTTATCATTTTTACAGGTATATCACCGGAAGCAGTCTGCCCCAATGTGATCGTTTCGTTTCGGGCACGTTTGACATAGTCCATGACCTTTTGCGGATTATTTGCGAAGAACTGAAGATACGCTTTTGAGGCAACCAATGCGCTGAGTGCGCCGGTTTTTCTGTCCTGACTTGGTGATTCGTACAATACGCCGAGACAGTCGATCATACCGGCGTAATTGTTAGCCACTCTTGGGTATGTCAGACCTACGTTCCAGCGTTCTTCGTTACCTCCGGAATAGTACCAGGATTTGTATCCCGCTTTTAGCATCTCCTGATCTATAAAGGGGAACATCTCAAAGTCACATAAATTCATTAAGTTTATATCGCTCTCAATATTTCCAGGGCCCTGATAACACATATTATAGGGTTGTGAACCTCCATTGTGACCGTCCAGCCATCCATGCGGCCGCCATTTCAGGACCAAATTGTGTATATAGTTATAGAGTGCTTTTTGTTCAAGTTTCATAAAATCGCGATTCAGGTCAATACCCTGAGAATTGCCGCGGGTTGCTCTTACCAATCCATCCGGATTAATAGAGGGGATGAAAAGGATGATCAGGTCATCCAGCAGTTTGTTCGTCGGGTGGGTTTTGTCGGCCAGCTCTGCTATGAGAAGGAGAAGCCCCTCTCTGACAGTTCTCTCACCGCCGTGAATGTTCGCGGACATAAATACAACAGGTTTACCGCTTGCCATGGCCTCCCAGGGCTGTGTAACCATCGGACGGCTGAATATCGCATAGGGGATCCTTCTTCCTTCGATAGTCTCTCCGTAATCGGAAAGGAGCATCTCGGTTGTTGTTGCCTGAACTTCCTGAAGAAATTCCATCATTTCTTCATAAGTAGTATATTCTACAAAATCACCCTTTTCAGAGGGTGTTTTAATGGTTTGCGCATTCAGAGAAAACGCAATAACAGCCAGTAGTACAGCTATTACCGGAAATAACTTACATAATCTTTTCACTGGATCTCCTTTAAATTAGTGTTTATACCTGTGATATGTTTTTGTTATAAATATATATACATGAACATAATAGTATTTATTCAAAATACCTGAACGTTTTCGCAAATTATTTATATTAAAAGGTGAAATACCGGCCCTTTATTATTTAAAAAATTATCGCACCAAAAGCAATTATTAATTGTATCTCTGAAGCAAGAGTTATTAGAAATATCAAACGAAGTGCACAACATTAAAACAAAAACCTTGAAGCTTCGTTTCTTACTTAAAACCATCTTTTACTCTTCATTTTTAATGGCTTTTTATTTTTTAAATTTCTGGTGGTACAGCCTGTATGTCACGGGATTAATACGGGAGTATTTTAGGGGAAAATTAAGGAAAACAGAGGAAAACAGAGGAAACTCCTGCGACTGGTTAAGTGTTGATTATAAAACAGGATAAGCCGTAACTTATTGTCATATAATAAGTTACAAAAACGGCATGACGCGGGTTCGACTCCCGCCGTCTCCACGAAGTGGATGTTATTATTGTGGTTATGATATACTTTATATCTGGTTTTTCTTGTCATGTAACTAATCATTCCCTCCCTCTTTACCTCGATATTGACTTGACAATTAGTTGAATTTTTTCTACATTTAGATATTATTTAAGTTACGTTAAAAACATCCTCCCCGAATCGGCATGTTATGGACCGGGGAATGATGAACTTGGTAAAGTAATCCGGTTTTCTTAATATTTCAATAAGAAAATTATAGAGCTTTATTTGCTGTGCATAGTTACTTATGCGTGATTTGGATAGGTTATAAATAGGCGTTAAACAGGTTGCCGGGTATGCTCAATTTTGGAGAATTTCGATGAAATACAAGATTGCCCTAAAGCAGACTGATGAGGGTTATAGCGTCTATGTACCCGGTCTTCCGGGTTGCTGGTCGCAAGGGGCAACCGAGAAAGAAGCTCTGGAGAATATTCAGGACGCAATACGTGAATACCTGGCTGCGCGCGATGAATTGTTAAAAGGAGCCGAAGTCCGGGAAGTGGACGTAATACCGTAACAAATGCCGAAGATACCGGGAGTAAATCACCAGAACGCAATTCGAGCTTTCGAGAAAGCCGGTTTCCGGGTTGCTCGCCATGGCAAACATGTTGTCATGACAGATGGAAAACGAATTCTTACGATTCCAAGGTGCAATCCGATAAACGCTTATACTATGTGGGGAATAGTACATGACTCAGGTCTCACTGCAGATGAATTCCGCAAGCTTTTTTAATCTCCTGCGTTTTTTCCAGCCGCTTCGGCATACCGTAAACTTTAGCTATTCAGCAAACCTTCAAGCAGACATAATACATAAATTCGTATTCGCCCCATTGGCTCAGGGTAATAAAGCTTCTCACCCCCGGTGAAGTCAGCAACCTGATTCAGGTTTCGAAATCAATAATTTATGAGTGGATTCATTATAATATATTCCACTACCTCAAGGTTGGGAGTGCAGTAAGGTTCGACTCCCGCCGTCTCCACGAAGTTGATGTTATTGTATTTATGCTAAACTTAATGTCTGGTTTTTCTTGTCATGTAACTAATCATTCCCTCCCTCTTTACCTCGATATTGACTTGACAATTAGGTAATATTTATCTACATTCAGGCACTGTTTGATTCATATAAAAACCATATTTTCTCTATCTTTATGTCTTGGATTGGGGAATTGGTTACCTGGATTAACTCTTACATACAAGGAAAGCAAAATAATCACTCGTTGTGTTGGCGAAAGAATAGGTTCAATAGGTGATACGTATGAATATCAATGAATTGAAAGAAAAAAGGAACGAAATATATAATATAGCTTCCAAATACGGCGCTAATCATATTCGTATTTTTGGTTCGGTGGTTACTGGACAAGCGCGCCCCGATAGCGACGTTGATTTTTTAGTTGACATAGCTCCCGGAAAAAGTCTTTTTGATCTCGGTGGATTACTTATGGATTTACGAAACCTGTTAGGCTGTGAAGTTGATGTTGTTACTGAAAACGGTTTAAAGTCCCGTTTGCGTCACCGGATTCTGGAGGAGGCTGTTCAACTATGAGAAGCGACTACGAACGCATTGTAGATATCCAGGAAACAATTCAACATATTGAAAAATATGCGATTCGCAGAAAAGAGGCGTTTGAAAAAGATGAGCTCATTCAAAGTTGGATCGTTCGGCATCTTCAAATCATCGGTGAAGCTGCTTCCCGCCTTTCAGAACACTTCCGAAAAAGCCATTCAGAAATACCATGGTCAAACATAATAGGTATGCACAACATACTTGTACATGATTATTTCGAAATTGATAAATCAATCGTATGGGCGGCAGTTGAAAATGAGCTGCCAAATCTAAAGATACATATAAATAAAATCATAGAGAATAAGGCATGACTATTTTATAAGTGAATTGCAAAATTAACCTTCTTTGGAGAATAATGATGTCAGTGCACTGATTCAGGTCTCTAAATCTACGATCTATAAATGTATTCATTATAATTATATTTTTCACATCAAGATCGGGAGCGCTATTAGATTCGAGGAACAAGAAATATTGAAGTGGTTAAAGAAGAAAGAAACCGCCGGCAGGTCACGGCTGACAGTGCACGTATAATAGTTAACACATAATTTAGGAGATCTTCAAACTTTTCTATCCTTAAAATGTTGACATTCCGTTTAAATTTATATATCTTTTGGAGTTGTTTCGCATATTGTTTCCGGATAATTGTCCTTATAGAATTGTAAGGATTGAAATCGGTAAAGGGAAACATGCTTTTCTTGCCTTAAAAATTTTGTATTTTAACGTTAGCATGTCAGCATCTGCCTTCAGGATACCATGAAAAATACTGGACGTAAATCGAACAGGTAGGCACAGGAAGTCATGACTTTTTATAATGCCGTACACTCTTTTTTAGCATTTTATTAAAATTTACTTTTTATAATTACATATATATGCACCTTACTTGGTAACGGCAGCATCGTTACAAATTACTCCACATAACTATTTATATATTATTCTTTATAGGAGGCGCACATGTCTGCACTAATGAAACAGAGGAAAATGACTGCAGCCCGGGGGATTTTTTCAGTTTTATCGTTTTTGGTTATAGTCTCCCTTGCGGTGTACTGTGAGGAACGTGCTTTTGTTTATCCGGGTGTAGAGTGGGAACGCATTGCCGACGTTGAAACGGTCGGATTTTCACAAGAAGGACTTGAGGCGGTGCGCGCACATGCCGATACGCTGCCGTCGACCGGCATAGTGGTTGTAGTGGGGGGAAAGATACTTTTCGAGAACGGCGATATTGCCGAGACAAGTTACATTGCTTCGGTTCGCAAGAGCGTTCTGGCGATGCTGTATGGAAATTACGTGCAGGACGGTACCGTTGATTTAGACAAAACACTTGTCGGTCTTGAGATGACGGACCACGGGGGATTGAGCGACCAGGAAAGAGAAGCGACCATTGCCGATCTTCTCGGTGCGCGTTCCGGCGTTTATCATCCTGCTTCCAACAGCGGCGATAACCTTTCCGAGGCGCCTCCCCGCAATTCTCAAAAACACGGCGAATACTATCTTTACAGCAACTTGGATTTCAATGCGCTCGGCTTTATCTTTGAACAGGAGACAGGGAGAAACATCTACGACGCACTCCAGACCGACCTTGTAGACAAAATAGGTATGCAGGATTTTGACCGCTCGACCCACCGGAAATCAGGCAATCTTGAAGTTTCCATGTACCCGGCATATCACATGAACATTTCGGCGCGCGACCTGGCGCGTCTCGGGCTGCTCATGCTGCGCGGGGGCAAGTGGAATGATGAACAGGTCATTCCCGAAGACTGGTCAAAAAGGATATCCGGCGTAGTAACGCCGTTCGAGGAGATGAATCCTGAACGGATGAGATCCGGGAAGCTCGGTTACGGATATCTCTGGTGGATTTTCGACGGGCCCGAAGCCGTCGGTCCGTACGAAGGCGCCTATACGGGAATCGGCGCCGGCGGGCAGTACATGACGGTTGTTCCGAAATTGGATATGGTCATCGCACACAAAAAAGGAAGGGGAACCAGAGGTTCGCTCTCCCGTGAACAATACTACTCAATCCTTGAAAAAATATTTGATGCAAGAATTGAGAAGTAACATCACCGCTGCTTTTTTTATACAACGGCAGAATGGGCAGGAGGGAACCGGTTTTTTTTAACGATTCAGCGGAAGAAAAGAGGAAGGATAAAATCGACTCAATTCCACAAAAAATATATCTTTAACCGGCACAACAGGTTAATATAAATTTAAAACTTTGGCAAATTTTAAATTTATACTATTTATCAAAAAATGTCAAAGATAACGCCCCGAGTACTCGGGGCGGCTACCGATTATATTTTTTTATTACATATAAATGTTAGCCGCATCCACGAAGCTTCGGGATGCGCTTGATTTTGCCAAAGTATTGATATATCTTTGAAAACGATTATTAGGTGCTTATTTTATTCTAAAGCGACTCGAGTTTTCATTAAATATGATATCGTCTCAATAAAAAATTCGGAGGATGAATGGAACGGAGAAATTTTTTAAAG
>LJUD01000173.1 GCA_001304035.1 bacterium SM23_31
GAATAGAACCGAACTTGCTGGTTATCCTGCTTTAGAGACCCGCGGTCTATGGTGGCATCCGGAGGATATTCTCGGCGGACCAATGATAAATTATGTATTCTTTGATGAATATACAAGCCGCATATATATGATAGACCTTGCAGTTTTCGCTCCCGAATTTGTAAGTGAAAAGGAACCTCTTATTCGACAGCTTGAGGTAATAGCGAGTACTTTTACAACCCAGTACGTAAATAGAAAATAATCAGCGGATTATCCGCAATTTCAAATTTATAATGGCAGATCAGCTATTGTTGAAATTTAAGAGCTTTAAGCATACATTGATTTTTATAAAATCCACTTAAATAGAAGGTTGTATAATCAAATTACCCATTTAATTCAACGAAATACAACATTACTGTAGAGACGCATGGCGATGCGTCTCCATTGTCATTATTACGTGGTTCTGCCGGAGACGCATCGCCATGCGTCTCTACAGGTGCTTGTATATTTTTTTTGGAACTCACTTCGCTGTTCTCGATTAGCGGGATTAGCGATCTACGTATAACTTTAATAAAAAGATTCACATTCTCGAACTATTTTACTACAATCCTGATATTTTCCTTGCATCATTAGAAATAAATAGTGAGACTAATTGAAGTTTTTTACCAATCAATTGTATTGTTTTCATCAATCTAAATCCCCACCAATTGTATATTAAATTCAATTTTCAGGAGAGACATTATGCGAGTGATATTAAAAGCAAGCTTGTGCTGGTTAACTGCTTTATTGTTAATCACAACACTTACAAGTTTCACGGCACACAGCCAAACTGCCGGCTTCCTGCCCGAGTTGTTTACACGTGCAGAGCGAACCGATTACGAAGAGACGTCGCTGCACGCAGACGTGATGAATTTTGTGTACGCATTGGAAAAACACAGCGAGTTGGTGTATGTAGAAATCATGGGCACCAGTAAAAAGGGGCGTGATATTCCGCTTGTTGTGCTTGCCAATCCGCCGGTGAAAACACCTGAAGAAGCGATAAAGTCCGGCAAGCCGGTTGTGTATATTCAGGGTAATATTCATGCCGGGGAGGTCGAGGGGAAAGAGGCATCAATGGAACTTATGCGCGAGATAGCATTCGGACCAAGACAGCATCTCCTTTCGGATCAGATCATACTTTTTGCGCCAATTTATAACGCCGACGGCAATGATTCCCTGAGTGAAAGGCGAGGCGGATCGCCCATAGCCGCCGGGCAGCGCTACTCCGGTGAAGGGCTTGACCTCAACCGTGACGGAACAAAAGCAGAAGCACTCGAAACTATAGCGCTCATAAAAAACGTCATTCTCAAATGGGACCCTGAGCTTTTAGTGGATTTGCATACTACGAACGGCAGCTGGCACGGCTATGCTTTGACCTATGCTCCTTCATATCATAATGCCGGACATCCGGGTACGAGCGACTATACTATGGATGTAATGCTTCCGGCAGTTCAGAATAAAGTATGGGAAAGATCCGGACTGCGAATGTTTCTATACGGGGGATTTCGCGGATGGCCTCCAACGTCCTTTACAACATACAGCCACCTTCCCCGTTACGTTACCAATTCTATGGGACTCAGGAACAGACTGGCAATTCTGAGTGAAACATTTAGATATGACACATTCGAGAAACGAATATTTTCAGCAAAAATGTTTGTTTTGTCTATTCTTGAATATACAAATACCCACGGCGATGAAATTACGGATGTCATAAAAAAATCTGAGGAAGAAACGGTACGACAAATTCTGGAAAATGCCGGTAATTTCCAGAAGGGAGTGCAATTCCGCATGGCGCCTCTTGACGAGCTTACAGACATTTTAGTATATGACACTGTACCATATACGGACGAACAAGGCAGAGAAAGACGCCAACGTACCGACAAGCGCGTCTGGTTTTCAGATGTCCAGAATTTCCAGAAATTCGAGCCGACAAAAATGAGTACCGTTCCAAGAGGATATGTATTTCCGGGTGAACTAAAAAATGTTGCCGACAAACTAAAACAGCACGGCATAAGCGTTTCGGTTCTCGATAAATCCACATCATTTGACGGCGAGGAGTTTCTCGTTACAGGTTTTTCACAGTCCGGAAGACCTAATCAAAATCATTTAACAGTGACAATAGAAGGTGAATTTAAAAAAGCGACAACGGAAATGCCCGCAGGTTCGTATCATGTTGACCTTGCACAGCCCCTCGCCTATCTTGCATTTTATCTGCTTGAGCCGGAATCGGATGACGGACTGGCATATTGGAATTACTTTGACGATTATTTAAAAGCACAAGGTGTGGAAAATAACAGTGTGCCGTATCCGGTTTTTAAATACATAAAAATAATAAAATAAATCAGGTGCATGGGGACAATATTATGCGAGTAATTATAAAAAAAAGTTGTTATGTCTTAACAGCGTCGACTTTATTCATAATTTTTGCAAATTATTCGGCTTTCGGTCAAATCCTTGCCATTCCTCCCGAACTATATACCCGGGCGGAACGGACTAACTATGAGGAAACGTCCCTGCATAAAGACGTGATGAATTTTGTATATGCATTGCAAAAGCACAGCGATATTGCGCATTTAGAAATCATCGGCGCCAGTAAGAAGGGACGCGACATTCCGCTTGTTGTAATGGCTGATCCGCCGGTGAAAACACCCGAAGAGGCAGTAAAATCGGATAAACCGGTTATTTATATTCAGGGCAACATCCATGCTGGTGAAGTTGAAGGGAAAGAAGCATCTATGGAGCTCATGCGTGAGATTGCTTTCGGACCGAAAAGACGTCTGCTTTCGGATCAGATTATCTTGTTTTGTCCGATATATAATGCCGACGGTAATGATTCATTGAGTGCAACGAGCCGCCGGTCGCAGGAGGGAAGCCCGCAATTAACGGGAACGCGCTCCTCAGGTGAAGGTTACGACCTCAATCGCGACGGGTTGAGAATAGAAGCTCTTGAAACAATAGCACTCATCGAGAACGTCATTCTCAAATGGAACCCCGCCCTATTTATGGATTTGCATACTACGAACGGTTCCTGGCACGGTTATTCTTTGACTTATGCTCCGGGAAACCACACTGCCGGTCATCCCGGAACAACAGACTATTTAATGAACGTATTATTCCCCGCAGTTCAGAAAAAAGTGAAAGAGCGCTCAGGATTGGACATATATTTGTATGGTAATTTTGGAGGAATGCCTCCGGAGTCTTTTACGGCAACACCCCACATGCCCCGTTTTCTTACCAACAGCATGGCTCTTAAAAACAAACTTGCAATACTGGTCGAAACCTTTGCACATGACAGATTTGAAAAACGGATATTATCTAACACAGTGTTTATTACGTCCGTACTTGAATTTACAAATGAGCACGGCGGCGAAATATTAAAAGTTATTAAAAAAGCTGAGGAGGAAACGGTTCAGCAGGTTCTGGAAAATACGGGCAATTTTCAAAAAGGAGTGCAGTTCCGGGTCGCTCAGCTTGGCGAACCTTCTGACCTTTTGGTCTACGAAACAGAAGAATATGTCGATGAAAGCGGCAGGCCAATACAGCGGCGCACCGGTAAGCTCGTCTGGATGCCCAATGTCCGGATGATGCAAAGATACGAACCGGTAAAAATGAGCACCGTTCCGAGAGGATACGTATTCCCGGCTGAATTAAAAAACGTTGCCGATAAACTAAAGCAGCATGGCGTTGACGTAAAAGTGCTTGAAAAATCCACGTCGTTTGAAGGCGAGGAGTTTCTCGTTACCGGTTTTTCACAAGCTGAAAGACCCTATCAAAATCACAATTTAGTTACAATAGAAGGTGAATTTAAAAAAGCGGTAAAAGAGTTCCCTGCGGGCTTTTTTCATGTTGACCTTGCCCAGCCGTTTGCATACCTCGTGTTCTATATGCTCGAGCCGGAAGCCGACGACGGTCTTGCCGTGTGGAATTACTTTGATAAGTATTTAAAAGCGCAAGGCGTGGAAAACAAAAGTGTGCCATACCCGGTTTTTAAATACATCACAATAAAAAAATAGTCGGAAAGCAGGATTAGATTTGTTTTATTTCAAAAAGATGCAAAACTACCATGTATGTGGAAAAATGAAGGTACGTAAAATGAAATTATTTTGAATCTCCGTGAAAATTATTTGTAATTATCTTATGATAAGAAGAAATTTCCAGCTCACCAAAAGTTAAATCTAACCTATAAGGAGAAGCCATGATTAAAAAAATTAGTATTGTTACGCTGGTGTGCATTTTTGCATTTTCAAGCGTTTTATTTGCTCAGGTCCGCGGCGGTACGGGGCAGCGTATGCAGCGCGCTCCGGATGTTCAGCTCTTAGACAAAGATTCAACGGCTAAGTTTCTTGCTCTTACGGACGGGCAGAAAAAGACTGTCTTTCCGGAAATCGATGCGCTGATCAAAATCTGGGAGCCCTACAAAAAAGAAGCCGAGGCTCTCGCAGTAAAAATGGGTCTGCCGAAAGAAGTTGTTACTGGTGGGCAGAACGCGATGTTTGCTGGAGGCATGGGAGGCGGCGGCATGGACCGTGAAGCAATGACGGCGATGAGGGAAAAATATACTCAGTTTAGTACTGAAAATGCGAAGATCCTCAAGAAGTATGAACCGCAAGAGAAAAACCTGCTGACGCACATCGGCAATATCGAGAAACTGCTTACCGATGAGCAAAAGACCAAGTTTAATTACCAGCGCCCGGCAGGCGGTATGGGTGGACGCGCAGCGGGAGGTCAACGACAGCCTTCTCAACCACAATTGATTAAGCCTACGTTTATACCACCGGCACAGGTTATCCGCTGATGATTTTTTGAAAATGCAAGTATCATGACGACCCCCCTATAAAAAATAGGGGGGTTTTTTATTATTATAAAGTTGAAATTTTAATAATAATATGTTAACTTATTTGAATTTATTTGAACGCAGATAATTGTATGATTGAACTTTTGTAATTATTAAAATTTACATATAAATCTTGATTTAGATTCAGCATTGAGATTGCCACGTCTCCCCCCGCAATATGCGGGGTGATCCTCGCAATGACAGATAAGAATAATGCTGTCATTGCGATCCCCTGAGTACTCGGGGGAGAAGCAATCGCTATATATCAATATTATCCGAATTGAGATTATGCGAAAAATTAATTTTTACAAAAGGTATAATGAAATAGTATTTACTTTTCCGCCAGAGGCGGATCAGCCCCGCTCAGCAGGACTGATAATTATATAGTTAATGTGAATGAAAAAAGATTCGTTTCCGGTAGTTGATTCTCTCTTATTTTTTGTCGTAATAGTCTGGGCATCAAATTTTACGGTAATAAAATTTGCATTAAAGGAATTCCAACCATTTGCATTCAATGCGCTGCGCTTCATCGGCTGCACAATTTTTTTCTCAATCTATTACCATTTTTTTGTCGGTGATTACGGTTTCATTAAAAAACATTTCTGGCAGTTAATAATTCTTGCAGTCATAGGTAATACTATATTACAGATATTGTTTATCAAAGGCGTGGATTTGACATCTGCAAGTAATGCTTCCCTTATGTATTCGACTGTCCCGATATTTGTAGCGCTTCTGAGCATTTCATTGAAATATGAAAAAGTTTATTATCTAACATGGATCGGTATCATTATTTCCTTTATCGGTATTATTCTTATATTAAGCAATTCGCAAGAGAGTATAGGATTTTCAAGAAGTACGTTAACAGGGGATATCCTGATTCTAATTACTTCATTTTGCTGGAGTGCATTCACGGTATTCGCAAAACCGCTCATTGACAGGACATCTGTAATAAAAGTCGTAGCCGTGACCTTTATATTCGGAGCTGTCTTCCTTATTCCGACAGGGATCCCGGATTTTATTACAATGGATTGGTCTGCAATATCATGGTCGGGTTGGGGATTACTCTTTTTTTCCTTTTTCTTTGCAAATGTATTGGGATATATAATCTGGTTTTACGCTGTATCAAAGGTAGGTAATGTTCAAACAGCTATTTTTCAAAATATGGTGCCGGTATTTGCGGTTATAATTGCGGCGGTGTTTCTGCATGAGAGAATGGCACCGCAGCAGGTAGTCGGCGGTTTGGGCATTATCGGCGGTATCTTTGTTACGCGCCTGTCAATGATTCTTGCACGGAAAAACGGAAGACAAAAAGCAATTGATACTTTATAGAAATGTCAGTACCTGACTATAATTGAAACACAGGTAATAAAAAATCTCTTGAAATTCACACCGGTTGAATCAGTCGGTTTGTACGTGCCGTGAGGGTGCGCCGCTTATCCCTCGACACTGCTTATGAATTGTATTCCCGCACAGGTTGCCGGAGTGCTGAGCAATGCAATTATAAAAGAGTTGGATACTTTTATTGAAAAAACCCCGAGAGCGGATATTGTCAGAATGTCGCTCGACAATTACGGCGGAGTGATTACCGTTGATACGCTGGAGGAAGGAATTACCGTTATCGATGCAATTGCGCCGGAACACCTCGGAATAATGACTGAATACCCTGAAAACGCTGCCCGGAAGGTGCGGAACGCCAGAGCAATGTTTCCCGGAAGCTTTACGCCCGGCGCCGCAGGTGATTACCGGGCTGGCCCGAATCATATGCTGCCGACGTCCGGGGCGGCACGGTTCGCTTCACCGCTGAACCTAGATTATATGAAGTTTACTTCAATTACCGGATACACTCAGACAATACTCCATAAACATGCGGGGGCAATTGCAGTATTTGCAAAGGCGGAAAAGCTCTTTGCCCATGCAAAATCCTTTGAGGTGCGCGATGAAC
>LJUD01000174.1 GCA_001304035.1 bacterium SM23_31
ATGGAGGCTCAGGGCAGAGGTAAACACTGGATCGAGCTCAAACCGGATGTAGATGCTGAATATAATGATGAGATTAAAATAAACTTGGATGAACTTGAGCCATTGATTGCACAGCCCCATAATCCGGATAATGTAGTGAAAGTTAAGGACATCGAGGGATTAGAGATTGACCAGGTATGTGTCGGGAGTTGTACTAATTCTTCCTACCAGGTATTATCCGGAGTTGCAGAAATCCTTAAAGGTAAGGTTATAGCACCTAACGTAAGCATGACGGTTTCACCCGGTTCGAAGCAGGTTTATGAAATGATAGCGGCGAGTGGTGATTTGACCAATATGATTAGGTCTGGTGTGCGGATATTGGAATCGGTATGTGGGCCATGTATAGGTATGGGACAGTCTCCTCCCTCGGGCGGTATCTCGATACGGTCGTTTAACCGCAATTTCAAAGGAAGAAGCGGCACTACCGATGCGAAGGTTTATCTTTGTAATCCGTTTGTCGCATCCGCAATGGCACTTGAAGGTAAAGTCATTGACCCGAGAGACAAAGGTCTCCATTTTGAACTGAAACCTGAAACACAAAAATATGCAGCTAACGACAACTTTGTAATACCGCCTCCTCAGGATCCGTCCGGTATTACAGTCAAGCGGGGACCAAACATCCAACCCATTCCGGTTCCCGAACCGCTGACTGATGAAATTGAAGCGGCGATCATACTGAAAACCGCAGATAATATATCCACGGATGATATTATGCCGGCAGGATCGGATATTTTGCCGCTCCGCTCGAATATTCCGGCGATTTCCGAATTTGTTTTTTACCGCGTTGACAGTACATTTGCTAAACGTGCAAAAGATGCAGGAAAGAATATCATTGTCGGCGGAAATAATTACGGTCAGGGTTCATCGCGGGAACATGCGGCAATAGCGCCGATGTATCTTGGGATAAAAGCAGTAATAGTTAAGAATTTTGCAAGAATCCACAGGGCAAATCTCGTTAATTTTGGTATTTTGCCGTTGGAATTTGATAATCCGGAAGACTATGATAAGATAGAACAGGGCGATGTGATTAGAATATCAAACATAAAATCGCAGTTAGACAACGGCGGTAAATTTATAGTAGAAAACAAGCGCACCGGAGATAAAATTTCCGTGCATGCTGATTTCAGCCGGCGGCAGCGTGAAATTTTATCCGCAGGCGGGCTTTTGCCGTATATTAAATCTAAATCTGCGGATTAATAAAAATCGGTGCATTTGAAAGATAATTGCTCAATTTATATGTAGATAATGGACTTACGGATCAACCAATAATTTAAAAGGAGCGCATTGTGAAAGTTATAACTACACCATTGTCGAATACTGATGTTGAGGATTTGCGCGCAGGAGATACGGTTAAAATAACCGGTATCATTTATACTGCAAGAGATGCCGCACACAAACGACTTGTTGATCTGCTCGATCAGGGGAAAGAACTCCCCTTTGACATTAACGGGCAGCTTATATACTATGTAGGGCCTTCACCTGCAAAACCCGGTCAGGCTATCGGCTCCGCCGGTCCTACTACAAGTTATCGTATGGACCCGTACGCTCCGCGTCTCATTGAAGCCGGACAGAAAGGCATGATCGGAAAAGGAGAGATGGGTCCGGAAGTTGTTGAAGCAATGAAAAAGCATAAAGCTGTTTATTTTGCCGCCGTTGGTGGTGCAGGAGCATTGATAGCGAAGTCAGTCAAAAAAAGCGAAATCGTTGCCTATGAGGACCTTGGCGCCGAAGCTGTCAGGCGGCTTGAGGTTGAGGATTTCCCGGCGGTAGTTGTTCAGGATGCGCACGGCGGCAACTTCTATGTAGAGGGAAAAGAAAACTTCGTTAAATCCCTTTCATGAAAAGCAGCGTGATTCTCTATAATTGTTATAACCGGGAATTTTTTCTATTACACAAAATTTAATCTGCTGATTTACGAGTGAAAATCGTATGATTAATATTTATAAAGTAAGGAGAGTGTTATGCGAGAGTTGAATGTACAAGAAATTACAGCCGCAGTCAAGAAAATGTGTATGGCGTCAAACTATGACCTTGGAGAAGATGTTTACAATTGTTTAAAAGAAAGCCGGAAGACCGAAACCACAGAAGTTGGGAAAAATATTCTCGATATGATCATCGAAAATGCGGACATTTCGAAAAATGAACAGGTGCCTATCTGCCAGGATACCGGTTTTGCGGTGGTGTTTATTGAGTTGGGACAGGAAGTTCATCTAATCGGCGGTTCACTGAACGATGCAATTAATGAAGGTGTCCGTCAAGGATATATCGAGGGTTATTTACGTAAATCTATTGTTGAAGACCCATTACGCCGCGTTAATACAAAAGACAATACGCCCGCCGTAATATATATTGATATGCTGCCCGGTGACAGTTTTAAAATCACTTTCGTACCGAAAGGCGGCGGTGCTGAAAATATGAGCGAAGTAAAAATGATGAAACCTGCCGATGGCGAGGATGGTGTTAAAGATTTCATTATCGACCGCGTTACCCGTTCCGGTGCGAATCCGTGTCCGCCCATAGTTGTAGGTGTCGGCATCGGCGGGACATTCGAAAAATCGGCAATGCTGGCAAAAAAAGCCCTGCTGCGTGAGATAGGGGAACGGCACACTGACCCTTATTACGCCGGCATGGAACGGGAACTCCTTGAACGGATTAACAGGATCGGTATCGGACCGCAGGGGCTCGGCGGCAAAACCACAGCTTTGGATGTTTTTATTGAAGCCCATCCGTGCCATATTGCCAGTCTCCCCGTTGCTGTAAATATTAACTGCCATGCTGCGCGTCATAAAAGCGCAACACTGTAGAGAGCGGAACCTTCAGGATGTATGATTACTAATATTTTATCTTAATCGGTCAATTTAGATGAAAAATACCTGGAGAATAGAGCGGGACTCGATGGGGGAAGTTCGTATCCCGAAAGATGCATTATACGGTGCACAGACCCGGCGCGCTGTCGAGAATTTCCCGATAAGCGGAATTAAAGTGTCTCCTCCCTTCATTAATGCCTATGTTTTGTTAAAAAAAGCCGCAGCAATTGCAAACAATAAGCTCGGGATTTTAGATCCCGAGCGGAGTAGCGCTATTAACGAGGCGGCTGATGAGATTCTTGGAGGTAAATATCACGAGCATTTTGTGGTTGATGTTTTTCAGGCGGGAGCGGGGACCTCGTTTAATATGAACGTTAATGAAGTGCTCGCAAATTTAGCCGTTGAAAGGTTAGGCAGAAGACGCGGGGATAGATATGTCCACCCCAATGACCATGTGAACATGGGGCAGTCGACAAACGATACGTTCCCGACTGCAATGAGAATTGCCGCCCGTCTTGAACTCCGAAAATTATATCCTGTTCTAAATGAGTTAATCGCTTCCTTTAGGAAAAAAGGCAGGGAATTTGATTCCATAATAAAATCGGGCAGAACCCATCTCCAGGATGCAGTGCCGGTTCGCCTCGGTCAGGAATTTACAGCTTACGCATCTGCAATAGACAAAGTAAAAGGTCTTGTTAGAGATTCAGAAAAATCAATTTCTGAACTGGGCATCGGCGGAAGTGCGGTGGGAACAGGACTAAACGTCCACCCGGATTATACAAATATTATTGTAGAAAAGATTTCTAAATTAACCGGCTTGCGTTTTACTCCTGCCCCGGATTTGTTCGAGGCGATGCAAAGCCAGATGCCTGTTGCGCATGTTTCCGGTGCACTCAAGATTCTGGCGCTTGAAATGACAAGAATTGCTAACGACCTGCGGTTGTTGAGCTCAGGCCCTGCTGCCGGTTTTGGCGAAATTATACTGCCGCCGGTTCAGCCCGGTTCTTCGATCATGCCCGGTAAAGTAAATCCCGTTATGGCGGAAATGCTGAATATGGTTTGTTTCCAGGTGATGGGTAATGACACAGCAGTTTCAATGTCCGTTCAGGCGGGTCAGATGGAGTTGAATGTCATGATGCCTGAGATGGCTTTTAGCTTGCTGATGAGTATACAAATCCTGACAAACGCGTTGGAGGTATTTCGTATCGGATGTGTGGACGGCATTACTGCAAACCGGGAACGGTGTAAAAATTACTTTGATAGAAGTGTCGGACTTGCAACGATTCTTAATACCTATATAGGCTATGACAAAGCAGCGCAAATCGCAAAAGAGTCGGTTGAGACGGGTCGTTCTATTCCCGAATTGATTTTGGAAAAGAAGTTGATGTCCGAAAATGAACTGAAAAGGATACTTAACATAAAAACGGTGACCGAACCCGGAATTCCCGGTAAAAAAGATTGAATGAATATAAAATTATAAAAGGTTTATTATGTAATTACATAAAGACAGGTTACGCGATTGTTTTTTGAATAAAATATAGTATAATTTTTATTAAAATTAAATCAGGATGGTACAATGAAAGCTGTTCGATTTCACGAACATGGAGATATATCGGTACTCAAATACGAGGATGTTGGAACTCCGAAAATTTCTCCTGATGAAGTTTTAGTTCAGGTCAAAGCCTGCGCTTTAAATCATCTTGATATCTTTGTCCGGGAGGGGATTCCCGGTATCAAAATTCCGCTGCCCCATATTGGAGGTTCGGATGTAGCGGGGATTGTTGCTGAAAAGGGTTCGTTGGTCAATAATGTTAAGGTTGGCGATAATGTACTCACAGCACCCGGGATCGGGTGCGGTATGTGCCAGGCATGCCTTGAAGGCAGGGATAATAACTGCCGAAAGTATACTCTGATTGGTTACCTGATTGACGGCGGATACGCCGAATATGTAAAAATTCCCGCAAGGAATGCCATCCCGATACCCGGGAAGTTAGACTTTAGTGAAGCAGCCGCAATCCCGCTTGTCTTTTTGACGGCGTGGCACATGCTCGTTACCCGGGCTAAAATACGTACCGGTGAAACGGTGTTGATTCATTCTGCCGGAAGCGGTGTTGGGAGTGCGGGAATTCAAATTGCCAAACTCTTTGGTGCACATGTTATTACTACTGCCAGTAATGAAAAAAAACTGAAAAAAGCCAAAACACTCGGCGCCGATGAAACCATTAACTATGTCAAGGAAGATTTTTATGCATCTCTAAAAAACATAACCGGGCGTAGAGGAGTTGACATTGTATTTGAACATGTCGGCTCGGCGACAATGGAAAAAAGTATCCTCAGCCTCGCCGTTAATGGAAGGCTGGTTACTTGCGGCGCTACTACCGGCTACAAGGCAAACGTTGATTTGCGGTACGTCTTTGCCAGGCAATTGACGATATACGGCTCGTATATGGGTGGCATTGGAGAATTGCTGGAGGTCCTGAAGTTTTTTCCAACCGGACAGCTTAAACCCGTAATCGATAAACAATTTTCTTTGCAGGAAGCAGCCAGGGCTCAGCTTTACATGACCGAGAGACGGCAGTTCGGCAAAATTATTTTGAACCCGGAGTGACATAGTTTATTATAGATAAAACGTCATAAATAAATAGACAATCCCGCTTAGCGGGATCAAATCGGAACATATATTTCGTAGGGGCAAACCCCCGTGTCTGCCCTATGAAAAAATGAACAGGAATTCTTGTCTGTTCAAAAAATGTTATAACAATTAAAAATTGATAAAGGAATTTAGGGAATTATGGCCGAGACAATTCGAACGAAAGTATTAATAATGGGATCGGGACCTGCGGGCTCAACCGCAGCAGTCTATTCATCGCGTGCAAATCTTGATACCGTTGTCGTTGAAGGCAGCCAGCCCGGCGGGCAGCTTACAATTACGACCGACGTCGAAAATTATCCCGGGTTTGTAGACGGCATTACGGGACCCAAATTAGTAGAGATTTTCAAAAATCAGGCAATACGGTTTGGAGCAAAATATGAATTTGACACGATTGAGAAGGCTGACCTCTCCGGCAGACCGTTTACGTTAACAGGCAGTAAAAACATTTACCTGTGTGAAGCCTTGATCATTGCTTCAGGTGCGTCCGCAAGTAGATTGGGCTTAAAATCGGAAAACGAATTAATGGGTTACGGTGTTTCCGCCTGTGCCACGTGTGACGGCTTCTTTTTTAAAGAGAAAGAGTTGGTCGTTGTCGGCGGCGGTGACTCTGCTATAGAAGAGGCTATATTTCTCACAAAATTCGCCGTAAAAGTCTCAATAGTGCATCGCCGGGATAAGCTGCGCGCTTCGAAAATTATGCAGGAACGTGCATTTAAAAATGAGAAAATCGCATTTGTCTGGAATTCGGTTGTGGAAGAAATATTAGGAACAAGGGAAGAAGGAGTCAAGGTTGTAAAATTAAAAAATACACAAACGGGTGAAATAAGTGAGTATCCGTGCCAGGGTGTTTTTATTGCCATAGGTTATATCCCGAATTCTCATGTGTTTAAAGAGCAGCTTGATTTAGATGCAAAAGGCTATATCGTAACAAAACCGGACTCAACTGCAACAAATATTCCGGGAGTTTTTGCCGCCGGGGATGTGCAGGATCATAAATACAGACAGGCTGTAACTGCCGCAGGCTCAGGCTGTATGGCTGCGCTCGAAGCGGAAAAATTTCTCGTTTGAAAAATCCGTTTCCAGACGAAAAGTGACTGATTTTTGATAGGAATACATTTGTCTGCGTAAAAATAAGTGAATGTGGAGGAATTTAAAAGTAGACACTGAGACTGGAAAAGCTAAGACACGAATACGCCGTCCTGATTGGCTTAAAGTAAGATTTACTGCGAGTAATGAGTATAAAGAGATAAAACAGCTTATCAGGGACTGCGCCCTT
>LJUD01000175.1 GCA_001304035.1 bacterium SM23_31
GCCACGGGCTTCGAAGAGCTGATGATGCAGGCAGGGATTCTGGAAGAGCACCCCAGAGCCAGAGAACTGGTCCATATCATGCTGGCGTTTCGGGCGATCCGGGCGATGGCTGGGTTGAAACTGCACTCGGGTGAGTTCACGCTGGAAGAGGCGATAGCCTATGCGGTCGAAAAAACGCCGAGAGGGTACATCCGGCCCAACAGCAACACGCTCTGGGGGGATTATGCCCTCTATCTGTCCCAGCCCGGATACGGAACGAGTTACGTCATCGGGAAGATCCAGCTCGACAGACTTATCGCCGACCGTGCCGCTCAATTGGGAGAACGATTCCGGCTCAAGGATTTTCTGGACGATTATTTTACTCGGGGAGTGATACCCGCCTCCCTCATCCGCTGGGAGATGACGGGTTTGGATGACGAGATGCAAAAACTGAGGAAATGACGAACTGAATTATTCAGGACGTTGAGGCTGTCTAAATAATTGAGGGATTTCAAAAAATCAAGGTTGGGGCTGTGTCGAAAGAAAAAAATTAACCGCAAAGGCCGCTAAGATGACGCAATGAGCGCAAAGAATAATATTATAATAATTAAGACTTTGCGATCTCATTGTTTTCCTTTGCACGCTTTCCGGTCTCTGTTTTTCTTAGCTTTTACATCTGGTTCTCAGAAGTACTGTATTCAAGAAGAAGCTCTCAACTTATACGCGTATGTCATTTTGGAAAATCATTTTCACTTGATTGCTTCTGCAATGAATTTATCTGAAACGATTTCTTCTTTCGAGTGAAGATATGCTACGACAGAAGATAGAATACATTCATAATAATCCTCACTCTTTCCTTATCAGTTAAAAAATAAGACTTGAAATTGACCAAAACAATAACTTAATTTAGGTCAAATCAAGGAGGCCAATGATGAAATTAAGTGAATCAGTTAAACCGATCAGTTATTTAAAAGCACATGCTTCAGAAATTTTGAGAGATGTTACAAACAATAAAAAGACAATGGTAATCACTCAAAATGGTGAAGCAAAAGTTGTTCTTCAAGATGTGAAAATATATGAAGAGATGCAGGAGAGTTTGGCATTACTTAAGATACTCGCATTGAGTACAAAATCTAAAAACATGAAGAAGTACAAACCTGTTGAAAGTTCGTTTGATGATATTCGGAAAAAAATTAAAAAAGAAAAACCAGAATGAACTTTAAAGTATATGTCATTTCCGATGCTGAAAAAGATATTCTCGGAATTTATAATTATGTATCAATCAACGACTCCGACTTGAGAAAAGACTTTTACGATGATGAAAACTGATAACCCAAAACTGAAGTCGACGGATGGCTTTGACAATGTGTAACACTAAAATAAAATTCGTGAAGAACGACAAAGGTATTATTTTTAAAATTATGGATAACACGTCCACCCTTTCGTTCCCATATTGAGCGATAACCTTATTCGTCTTTTCACGCAACCTCCCTGTTTGGGAACGTTTCATTTCCCCAGAAACTCTGTTTTTGCTCCCGGCTGGTCGATGAGGTTGCCTTCATCATCCATTTAGACCGTCGTGCCCCCAGTCTGTACCGATGAGTGCCTTTCCGCTTGACAGGTTTGGTGACGGATGCGCCCATCACATTTCGTTCTTTTGTTTTCATTTCTTATACATCTCTTGAAAAAAAAGCTTGACATTTACGAAAAACAGTTGTATACTTAGTTACATGAGTAATTAACCAAATAACCAATCTGGTTTCAATAGATGAAATTCACATCAACTTAAGGCAGGTAAGGAATCAAAATGAAACCGGAATTTGATACGGATAAATCGATCTACTTGCAGATAGCAGAGAGTATCGAAGATGATATTCTGCAAAAAAATATTGAAGAAGAGGCGCAGGTACCGTCAACCAATCAGTTGGCGGTAATGTACCGTATCAATCCTGCCACCGCGGCCAAGGGAATCAATATGCTGGTCAACGAAGGCATTTTATACAAAAAACGGGGAATCGGTATGTTTGTTTCCAGCGGAGCGGTTGAGAAAATCCGGTCCAAAAGAAGAGCATCATTTTATGATAAATATATTGTCCCCTTATTGGATGAAGCCGCCAACCTTGACATCTCTAAAGATGAAATTACAGATATGATCAATGAAGTGAGGAAAAAATAAACATGGCACAAGTGGATACTGCTTTGGAAACAAAAAAAATATGCAAATCCTATGGATCCATCGTTGCGCTTGAGGACGTCAACCTGCGTTTTGCGGAGAATGGAATCTATGGATTGTTTGGTCGTAATGGTGCCGGAAAAACAACGCTTTTGGACATTATCTCGTCCCGAATCTTTGCTGATCGCGGGACTGTCGCCTGTTTCGGGGAAGACATTTCTAAACATCCTCAGATCATTGCAGAAAACTGCTGTTATATGCCGGAGAAGCATTATTTCCCAGCGCGGTTCAAGGTTAAAAAACTGCTGTCCTACGGAAAAATGGCTTTCTCGAATTACGACAAGCGATATGCGGAACAATTGTGCCTGGATTTCACATTGAATGCGGATCAGACATACGGGCAGTTATCGAGAGGCCATCAATCGATTTTTCGAATCGTTCTCGGGCTGGCCGCCAGAGCCGCTATCACCATTTTTGATGAACCCGTTCTCGGATTGGACGCCGTGGCCAGGGATAGGTTTTATTCCGAGTTGATTGAAGAATATTCTAGAAACCCACGGCTCTTCATTATCTCGACGCATTTCATCGAAGAGTCCGCGGACCTGTTCAATGAAGCGATCATCATCAAGAACGGCAAAGTGATCCGGCAGGCACCGGTGGAAGCGTTGCTTTCAAACGTTTTCTATGTTTCAGGAAAATCCGCCAAGGTCGATGTATTCATACAAAACCGAACGGTCATGAGCTGCCAGACTGTCAATGACTTGAAGACGGCCGTGGTAAAGGGAGACCTGAATGCTGAAACACGATCACCTGGCTTGCGTTTCTCTCCCTTAACGATTCAGAAACTGTTTATTCATCTAACCAACGACCAAAGTGAACAGGAGCAATTGAGATGAACAAAATCGCACTAAATATAAGATACAAAACGGGGTATCAATTTAACTGGGTAGCCTGGTATCTGGTAATTTATGTGATTATTATGTTTATGCTCAGTTATGCCCTTATTAAAACTTCCTTGATCAATATCAGCGAAGGGAGTCTGGTCTATCGTCTTTGGGCGTCGGTAATATGGCAGTTTGCCATAGCGATGCGGTTTAAGGAGGATTTTGATTTCTTTCTTACCCTCAGTAATACCCGTAAGGATATTTTTCTATCGCAACTGGGAGTCGTGTTTGGATTCAGCGCATTCTTCAGCGGTTTAATTGTCCTGGAACGACTCATCGTCGATCATTTAAACAATGTCTTTGGATACCATCATATTACGGACCCTTTTCATTTCTTTGCACCGTATGGCACGGATAATCTTTTCCTGCAATTTGTCTTTTTCCTCGTGTTATGTGTCTGCTGTTCACTATTTGGACTGCTGATGGGATCTTTGTTCTATCGTTTCGGGAAAAAATTCACTCTAACTTTCTGGTTAGTGTTTTCATCTATTCCCATAGCATTCTTTCCATTACTCATACTGCCCAGTCAGTTCTCAATATCCCTTAAAACCGTGGGAGAGTGTCTAAGAAATTTCGATGTACTGGTGGGTTCCGGGGTTTTATTTATTCTAACAATCGTTTTCAGCACAGCCGCCTATCTGAACATCCGGAGGTTGCCACAGAAATAGTTCATATCAGGAGATATCTACAATGACTGATAAAGAAGACGCAATCACAGGTCAAAGGATTTACTTTTTAGACAATCTGAGAACCTTCATGATTTTCTTAGTCGTCTTATTGCATTCCGGATTAGTTTATGAAAAAGGAATTTTTTCATCACTCTTTTGGATTGTTTATGACCCTTCAACGAACACGTTTGTTCAAGTTCTAAGGATAATACTGGATATTTTTATTATGTCAATCCTGTTTTTTATTTCAGGATTCTTGACGCCTTTATCTTTGAAAAACAAAAACGGGCGGGCATTTTTAATATCCAAATGTAAAAGACTCATGATACCCTGGATTATCGCTGTTTTGACGTTAATGCCGCTGTATAAAATTATATTTTTATATTCCCGGAATTTACCCCAGCAAAACTGGACGACCTACTTTCACTGGAGCAACGGAATTTTGAGTCAAAATTGGCTATGGTTTCTGCCTGTTCTTTTATTATTCGACATCCTCTATTTATTACTCTCAAGAATAAAAATTAATCTTCCTGATATTACACTGAAAAAAGCTGTCGTGGCAATCTTTCTCATTGGTTCTATTTATAGTTTCTGTATGGACATTTTTAAGGTTCAGGGATGGACAAAAACAATCTTGTTGGATTTCCAGAATGAAAGACTGTTGATCTACTTTATGATTTTTCTATTAGGTTCTCTGTGCTACAAACTGAAGATATTCGAATCGAAACCGAAGAGCAAAAAACTTTTCATTATCGTGATTTCTACGGCATGGATCCCGATCCTTCTGTATCGTTTTTTCTACATCAAGTCCTTTACGATACTGGGTAATTATATTTTTTCTGAGAGGGTCGACACACTGCTGCTTTGGCTGAATTTTCATCTTTCATTACTGTGCCTTCTATACATCATGATAAATACTTTCAGAGTTTATCTGGATAAACAGGGAAAAATCAGCAAAGCGCTGAACAAAAACTCTTATCCTGTTTATATCATTCATTTGATAGTTATAGGTGGTATAGCATTAATCCTTCTTAACACTGCAATGCATTCACTATTAAAATTCCTTATTTTGATAGGTTCAACCTATGGTGCAAGTAATTTGATAATTTATCTTTATGGAAAAGTCAATATATCGAAAATATTCATTAAAAGAATGGAGGAAGGTGCAATGAAAACAAGTACAACAGTAATACTCGTAGTTACACTCCTTACCGTTGCCGGTTGCGGCAAGCAGGAGAACCCGGTGCCTAAGGTTGATCTCCACACGGCAGCCCTTCAAGGGAACCTTGAAGCCATTCAGCAGCACATTAAGGCCGGTTCGGACCTGAATGAAAAAGATACGTACGGATCCACTCCCCTGATCATTGCGGCAACATTTGGCAAGACCGAAGTGGCCCTGGCGTTGATAGAGGCCGGGGCTGATTTGAACATCACAAACAACGACGGATCAACGCCGCTTCTCACCGCCGCTTTTCTTTGCCGCACCGAGATCGTCCAGGCCCTGCTGGACAAAGGTGCTGACAAAACTTTGAGGAACAAGGCCGGACGTACTGCGTTGGAATCCGTTTCACGTCCTTTCGAAGATGCCAAAAGCATCTACGATGGCCTCGGAGCGGCCCTCGGACCGCTGGGATTGAAACTGGACTACGAGCGGATTAAAACGACGCGTCCCAAGATTGCGGAGATGCTTCGATAGACGAAACTTCATTATGAACCGGATCGGCGGTCGGAGCTGGGATTTGAAAGGAGATAAATAAAATGGATAAGACGAATAAAAAAGGCGACAAAAGCACATGGGCTATAGGTGGAACCTTACTTATGGGTATTGGTTTCGGATTTTTTTCATAAAGGAAAGTCCTTTAGCATTCGTTGCATGTCTGCTCATAGGATTAGGCCTTGGTCTTGTGATAACTCCCTTAATTTCGAGAGTATTACAAAAATAAAACCTTAAAGTAACGGTTGGCGGTTCGACCGGTGAGAATCATGTTATGCGGTTCGGTTACATACACGGCAATCGCATTCAATGAGCATAAATATGAAACGAACAAAATTATATTGGGCAATAACCGGAAGTATCATTGCATTAATTGCATGTCCCGTTTTTTCATATATTCTTAGTAGTTCATTCATATATGCTCTTATACTTTTCCCGATGACTCTCTTTCTCTGGTATTTATCTCGTATACCTAAAAATAGGATCGGAATAAAGTTTGGGGATTTACGTTCAGTTTTAATTGCTGCATTTTATCCAATCTTTGTGACTTCTTCTATTATTGTTGTCCTGCTTTTTTTCAGCGATGCTCACTTCGCTCATCCTTCATTTTCAATCTTAATAAAGAACATGTTTATTTTATTAACAGCAACTTTCATTGTTGCTTTGTTAACAGAAGAAGGTTTTTTTCGGGGATGGCTTTGGAGTATACTTGAAGCAGCATATTTCACGAACTGGATTATTTTATTCTGGACAAGTTTAGTATTTAGTTTATGGCATTATTATGCCGTTGTATTTTTAGCATCAGAAACAACACTACCAAGTACAATTGTTCCAATTTATCTTATAAATATTTTACTTGTCGGAATAAATTTTGGATTGATACGTCTACTCTCCGGTTCAATCATCATATGTTCCGTCTCTCATTCAATGTGGAACGCATTATTGTATTCCATATTTGGACACGGTACAAATACCGGAATTTTAAGTGAATTCAATTATCAATTATTTGATCCTGAAAGAGGCTACATGGGTATCATCATAAATATTTTAGTTGCCCTTTTTCTACTGTGGTTAGCAGGAGATAAATTAAAACATGTCGCCACACAACAAGCACATTGTGTCTGAGCCGCGACAGCGCGTCGGGTGGCCTGTGTGGAAATAATAAAAATTAGTCGTGTGGCATGTGGCCCCCAATCAATACCCAATCAAGTTGGGCACAAGGTTGAGGGCATGCTTTAGCCCATGCTGGTTGAGCTTAGCATAAATTGGAAAAAAGAAGAAAGGTCAAACATTACAATATACCCTATCGTGCACATGAGCTCACATTTTCATGTTATCACCAGTATGATTAACTGAATGTCACTTTTCCATGTACCATTCTCATGGAAGAACTGGAGAATGCCAGAGATAAGTTCAATTTCAATTTATGGGCGTATGTTTTAACGCTGAATCATGTACATATTTTGCTATTCCCCAAAAAAGAGAAATACATAATGTCTCGAATCCTTCAGGAAATAAAGGGAAGAACATGCCACACGAGTTGAAGTTTAGTTCATTTGTTTCCAGGCCACCCGCCGTTCAGGGCTTCTTACCAGATTGCATATGGTTTGGACGATAACAGCTTTCATCGAAATGCTATACGGGATGAACGTTGCTGCGTTTGCTTAGTAGGTCTAGATATCTTCGTGGATGGCTGCCTGATTTGGTGCCGGTTAAGATCACGGTTAGCGCGTTACCGAAGACTTATGATTTTTTATATAATTGTGAAGGATATTGTTAATCTTTGTTTGCCAACCTCTACCCTGCGACTTGAAATACTCAACAACATCTGGACTGAGTCGAATGGAAACCGGCACTTTTAAAGGATCTTTTTGTGGCCCACGTACTCGTTTCGGAATATTAGGATGTCTTTCCTCTACTGGTTTCATCCGAGAAAGTATTTCGTCAGAAAGTGGTGGAGATTCAACATCCTTCCAATTTTCATTTGGAATATTTTTAGGTTTCTTTTTCATAATATTTGATCTCTCGTTTATTCGCTTTACGCAAACTTATTATACGAATTTTATGACCACGGATCGTATATACCATCACGTGAAGCTTATTACCTATGAAACCCAGTGTTACCCATCGCTCTTCGCCGTAGTCACTGCGGTCATCGATGGTTTCAATTGCAGTATTCCATTCAAAATCAACGGCGTCGGTAAAATCAACCTTATGCCGATCAAGATTGGCAAGCCGTTTGTTTTCGTTCCATTCATACTGCATCGGAATAAATTTACATAAATAAAACTTTAATGTCAACTAAATTGTATATACAATTAAATTTACTGAAGAATTTTGATCTAATAAGAATATTTGTATTAACGAAAGAGATTCGTGGGTCGAAAAGATTTTTTGTTCAAAAATATGATCCAGAATAAGGAATAATCCAAAGGCAGAATTCTCATTAAAAACAGGATATGAATATTAAGAAGAGACAAAAAAGTTACAAATTGAAGAAATGGTAGAATCGCGTCAGATGGAAAAGGCAGAATGTATTTTGTGCGGTTAATGTGTAGATGGTTGTCAAAATCATGTGATAAAGTACAAATTTTTTGCCCCGTAGGGGCGCTCGCCCCTACGGCATCTTATCCGCAGAGGCAGGAATAATCAATAGACCGATAATTTGTAATACAATCCTTACATCTTAAATCTTTTAATTAATGACAGGAATAAAGAAAATAGTTCATTGTTCATTTTCCCCTTGCATATGATTAACGAAATTATTATAATTATTGCATGTTCCAGCCGCCTATGAATCCTCCATATTGCCTACTACTACAGACACCACCATCTCTGAGAGACGGCTGTTGGCCCGGGAGATGTAAGAGTCAGCAGAGATGAATCAGGTACATTCTGAAATGTATGAGGGAAGAAGTGCATCTCGAGGTTTAGAGTCCGAACCCATGGCACTGACAATATCTTTCCCAAAAGTTGAAAAACCGCCCAAATTCCTCGACCAAGTGCGTTATGCCCTCAGAACCAGGCATTACAGTTTCAAGACAGAAAAAGCCTACATCCGTAAAAAGCTCTGGAAAGTGCCCCTTCAAGTGGTAATAGATTTAAACCTTGAAGATCGTTTAACAAAATTGTCTACAAATAGACAAAAATGGCTATATATATACAATAGCTAATACCGAATAATAATGGTTAGCTGAATAAAAATGTCGGATAAACAAATATGAATAAAACATATATAGTTACATTACTCCTTTTTGTTGCTCCTAATGGTAAGAGACTGTTTTTTACTTCTACAAGACCTATTGACAAATCAAAAAATGAAGCAGATGCATATATCGCTCCCGATGAAAGTTATATTTTGTTTATTAGACGTGACGGAATCAACATATGCTTCCACATGAAGAATAAAATTTGGTCCAGATCATTCAGTATCAGCAAGGTATTGAATTCAGAATTTGAAGATACTTGGCCGAGAGTATCGTATGATGGGAAATTTATTTTCTTTTCAAGTTTTAGACCATCTAAAGAGAAATTAATTAATAATACACCAAGCATATATTGGGTGAGTTCATTAGTCATTGAAGAATTTCGAAAACTTGTTAAAGAGTAAAAAGTAAATCATCTAATTGGCTGATAATAAACAGCCAACACGCGGTTGGAGTCGGAATTTAAACGCGTCAAGTTTTTCTCCATTTTGATGTTTTGTCGAGTGTTTAAATCGCTCAACCGCCGTCCGTTATGCATATGAAGCATCTGCACATTGAAACACCGTTCTTCGAGTCCCGCGCGCTGAGCATCGGCGCAGGCCGAGCTATCTGGCTCAAGCTCGAAGCAATGCAGCCGCCCGGTACATTCAAAATTCGTGGGATTGGCCTGGCTTGCCAAGAATACGTTCGCCGCGGCGCAGAGCGGTTCATT
>LJUD01000176.1 GCA_001304035.1 bacterium SM23_31
ATTCGCCCCCGGAGAGCTTTTAAAACCCGTTTTGGACAGTATCCCGCCGCCAAAAAGGTTTCCGGGTAAAACAGCAGGTCTTTCCGCCGCAGGCGGATTTATCAAACAATAATCCATCATACATACAAATTATTATTTCCCCGCCGTTTCGTTATCTCTTTTCAAGATTTCGTATGGTAAAAATCTCATCCGGTATGTCAACGTCGAATTGAATACCGGTGATGAAAAATTCTGTGCGGGAATCTTTCCGGAGTAAATCCTGCATGGTGGCTTGTGTGGGGTAGTGCCTTCCCTGAATTTGTTCAATTTTATGCACGGTCATCATTTTAAGCAATTTACCGGTTTTTGCGTACAATTCGGATTTTAAACCGATAAAATACTCTTTATCAACCCAGATTTTTCTCCGGTAATAAGTAACATCTTTTCTGGCGGCTGTTAATTCAAGGACATAGCATGTTCTGCCGTCAAAATCCTCCTCGCCGAGCAATACCGACGTATAATCTTCGAGCAATTTGATCCTGTCAAGCGTATCTTCATAAGAATAATCGCTTCCCATCATGCTCTGCCTGAGAAGATGCCCGGAGATTTTTATGACTTTTTCAATATTCGGCAAGTACATCCAGAGATTGTCCTCGAGGCGCAGGTACTTAGTGCCTTTATCCCGTGCAGGAGCGGTAAATTCCATGAACGAACTATTTTTACCCTTGCCCCATATCTTCATCTCTTTAACATCGACCCGGTTTCTCTGGTGAATCTCCATCGTAGCCGTACTGATTACGGTCGTGGATACCATATTCCTGTCAATCCGCTCCAGAATTTCATCCGCCGTGATGGTGGTCTGGGAATGAATTAATACGGGGCTTAAAATTGATATAATTAATGTGAGAATTACGATATTACTAAATTTGTAAAAAAACGTAATCATTATTCACCTTTAAATTAATAAATAAAAGATAAATGAAGTATATTATGAAAAATTAAATATTATTTAAGATTAATTAAAATTTGAAATTTTTATATGATATTTTCTTTCTCAATTTAATTATCCAGTTGAGTAACCAAAATACTGACTTTGGTCCAACAATATCAATAAGTGCCAACAAAAGAATACCATTTGTTACTGATAGTAGACTATTTGAAAACATTCCTTTTAGAAATTTGTTTTCTATCTCTAAAAAGTAAAAAATTGTATATATGCAGAAGCTTAATAAACAGAAGAAGAAAATAAAGTTTTTTGAAGCCTTATAACCGAAGATATTCATCGCATCGGTTTTGAGTAGTTTTAAATCATTTTTTGAATAGCCGTTGAAAATAGTTGAAAACGGATGTTTGGATTCAAGAGTTCTACCGAAAACATTTTTAAGCGTTGATTTACATAAATCAGTAATAATTCTGTCAATGAAAAAGTATACTGACATTAATAAGCGATGAGACCGTATTTTAAATCGAAGTTTAAAACCTTTTCTCCAATGGACAGTATCACAGTGTCTTTTAAATACATAATCAAGAACCTGCCTTCCCGTAAAAGTATTTCCATTTTTGTTAATAATAGTGTTCTTTTCATGATTGAAGAAATAATCATCTATGAAATCAAGGGATATAGGTTTATTTGTAGTTTTGCTTATTTTTATAGATTCTTGAGTAGGGCAGTTTTCATCATCAAAATTGTAATCATAATTGTTGGCTAAATATAGACTGTATGAAGATATAGATAATATTAGGGGTACATTATTAGTGTTAAAAGTTTCTATCGATTCTTTTGGATGAATATATACCACATGAATTAATGCCAAAGTATCAGGTCTATTTTCTTTAGTCTTCGGTGGAATATATCGTATATCTTCAGGATAAGTTCTTTGAACACTAAAACCAACTTTCACATCATTTAACATTTGATAATTTGTATATTGTGTTTCAGATTCTAAATCGAATAATTTCTTAAATTCTTCCGCACTTTCAAAAAAAGAATGTAACATAGAATATTAATTTATTTTTATTTTTTCAAATTTGTAACTTAAACCAAATTGTATTATTTTTATATACGCCTTCTCTTAGAATATGGGATCTTGTAATTCTGAACTTGTTTCAGAATCTTATCACCAATTACCTAATAGATCCTGAATCCCGTTAAGCGGGACAGGATGACAGTAAAATAATATTTAGGTAATTCAGGCAAATACTATTTACTCATATTAAGGCGAGTGTTGCACGACTAAGGTGAGTTTGCTTCGTCGTTTCATCCCGCTGTGCGGGATAGGAACTCCTCGCAATGACAAGCACAAAAAATCGTCATTGCGATCCCCCGAGTACTCGGGGGAGAAGCAATCTCTCTTTTAAAATTCCACGAAAAATAGAGTTCTGCAACATTCACTACCTCATGTCACCGTAAATTGTCTGGCGAATCGGCATCGAGAAACCTTCTGCCATTTTACCTATGGTTATGCCGGTTGTTTCAAGATAATGCGCCCAATATCCTCCAATGAGTATGCCAAGAACTCCGCCAAAACACCCTATAATAAGAGCCTCGAAGAGAAATACTATCAAAACATTCCGCTGTTTCATGCCGAATGCAGTCATTACGCCTATCTCACGTGTCCGCTCAAAAACAGCCATAAGCATTGTATTTATAATCCCGAAAGCCACAATTATTCCAAAAAGAAATATAAGTATGACATAGGCAGCTTTCACCATCGGGAGATAATACTTTAAAAAACCTATATCCAGCCATGTCGACACACTATATTTATTCCCTATTTCAGGATTCTTCAAAAGTTCGTTTTTGACTCGATTATCGTCGTTAATATCATGAAGAAATACTACAATTTCAGTCACCTGATCTTCCATATCAAGAAGCGATTGTGCTGTTTGGAGCGGAAGATAGAATAATCTATTGAGAACACTGCTTAACAGGTCAATTATGCCGACAACGATAAGATTATCCGCTGATAATGAATTATACGCGGTACGGGTGATTACCGTAATCGTGTCGCCGGTTTGAATGTTAAGTTTTGAGGCTAATTCGACACCAATAACAGTTTCGTGAGAATTACCGGAAAAATCTCTTCCTTCTACAATCAATTGTTCCAACTGCAGAATACCTTGCTCCAGTTCGGTCTCAAATGCCATTCCCAGACCCGGTTCGTTGTTCTCGTGAAAATCGATAAGCCCTCCGAATTTAATACGGCCTGCTGCAACTGCGATCTCCGGATTTGATTCCACAATCTTTTTTATGCGTGTATAGTCTTCGACGGGGACAGAAAGCGACAGCATTCGTTCTTTCATGTTATATTCCGGATGCCGAATGCTGAGATGTCCCGATATTTTGATCGAGTCATTGATTATGCCCCCGACAACGCCTTTAAAGTAACCGAACATAAAAAGGAATGAACCCACGGAAGTCATAATGACAATCATTGTCAACAACGTCCGCCGTTTATTGCGAAGTACGTTTCTGAACGCTAATTTTATTAAATATCGTAATGAAAACATAGTAATTATTTTTATACAGCTCGCAGTGCTTCAGTTGGTTCCATCCGTGCCCCTTTCCATGAAGGGTACACGGCAGACAAAAGCGCAATAGACACACCGATTAAAATGAAATAAAAAAGTGAAGCCGGGTTAATCTCGGCGTATATTCTTGAACCGATTGGAAAATTTTCGAATCCCGATTTAATCATAAACTCGATGTTTAGCCCGTAAATTTTCAAATAATAAGTAATTGCACCCCCGATAATAGTGCCAATAACACCTCCGAAAGCGCCGAGAAATCCCCCTTCCAATGCAAAAAGTGATAATATATTTCTCCGGCGAAATCCCAATGACATAAGTGTGCCGATTTCACGGGTTCGCTCATATACCGACATCAGCATGGTATTCATGATACTGGCGGATATCATGATGAAAAGTATTAAGTAAATAACCTGAGTTCCCTTAGACTTCATAGAATAAAGCTTCAGCAAGTCTTTTGATGAATATTTCCAGGATACAATATCGTAGATATTAGTATCAAACCGGCCGTTCAAGTAAGTTTCTAATGCATCTGCTTCGTCCATGGAGTTTCCGAAGAGCGTAACTTCGGTAATTTCGTTTTCCATTTCAAGAATTTTCTGGGCGATATCAAGCGGGAGGAAAAAATAGTTATTATCAATTTCCGGATTCCCTACATTAAATAGTCCTGCAATTTCTACGTCCAGTGCGGTTATTGCGCCGTATTTTGTTCGGGCGATAATGGTCATTGGATCGCCGACCCTTTTTCCGAAGAGTTCCGCCACAACATCGCCGAGAAGTATTTTTTCCTCTCCCGGTGCGATATACGTACCATCGACAATACGGTCTGCAAGGTGAAAAGTGACATTTTCCCGTATTGCATCAATGCCGGCGCCGGTTATGCGCAGTTCATCAATGCCATCTGTCAGCGTTGCAGGAAAAAGTATCCGCTCCGCAGCAGTTTGTACGGCAGGAATAGTTAATAATTCATCAACGAGTGCTTCGTAACCGGAAATGGTATAATCAAGCGGCAGGGTAAGTTCTTCTTCGACATAGCCTGCGGCATAGACCTGCGCATGGCCTATCCGGGTTGAGACCAATAAACGGATAGACTGCTTTTCCGTGCCAATTAATATCCCTACAATAATTATCGACAGACCAATACCGATTGAGATAGAAAGAAAGGTCAGCAATGACCGGCGGAAATTCCGGAAAATGTTCCTGAATGCAAGTTTAAGTAAAAGCAGCATTTTTAATATTTCTCTCTCGCAAAAACACAAAGGTTTTGAAAGCTATTATCAATTAGCTATTAGCTATTAGTTTTTGCGGGAGTTGTCCTGGTTTATATCTTTAATAATTTTACCGTCTTTTAAAATTATCAGCCTGGAAGCAAAATCCATAACCATCCGGTCATGGGTAGAAAAAACAAAGCTAATATTATTTTTTTTATTAAGTTCTTTCATAATTTGTAATATTGCCTTACCGGTTCCGGAATCGAGATTAGCAGTAGGTTCATCTGCCAGAATAAGTTTTGGCTTTTTTATAAGCGCTCTGACAACCGCAACACGCTGCTGCTGACCGCCGCTGAGTTCTGTGGGGCGCCTGTGCATATATTCCGCCAAGCCGACTTCCGCAAAAATCCCGGTTATCATTTTATTCCGTTCTTCTGCATTGGTATTGTGTCTGAGGAGTAAGGGAAATTCCACATTTTCGTATGCAGTGAGAACCGGAATCAAATTAAACGTCTGAAAAATAAATCCGATTTTCTGACTACGCAGGTCGGCAAGCTGGTTATGGTCTAAGTTTTTTACCCGCACTTCGTCAACAATCACCTCTCCGGCAGTAGGTTTATCCAAACAGCCGATTAAATTCAGCAGAGTGGTCTTGCCGGAACCGGACGGTCCTGCAATTGAGATAAATTCACCTGTTGTGATGGATAAATCTATCCCTTCAAGGGCTTTTTGCTCTGTCTTTCCGGAACGGTAAATTTTTTCTACCTTTTCGAGACGTATGATTTCCATAATCAGCTCATAATTTTTAAGAATTAAAAATATACCTTCAGCCATGCGTACAAGGCTGAATTGCCTAATCTGTTATAAGGGTCATCTACCGGCAGAGGATTAAATTCCGATCCATCTTCCGTAAGAGCAAGAAACATACCGAGCCTGAGTTCCGAATCCGGAAAAATCAAGTAACTAATGCCGGGCATTAAGAACACGCTCCTGTCATTCACATTCGCCAGAATTGTAGTAGACAAGGATGTCAGGTCGCTGTATCGAAACTGGACTGAGCCGTACATATAATCCCGCGCAAGCAGGAAACGCCGCCCTGTAAAAAGATAGGAGTAATTATACTGTGTCTTATCCGGTTCGCCGCTCTCATCATGCGTATATTCAGCCATGAGGTAGAGCCCGTTCCCGATGTCAAAAGAATAGTCAACGCCCACAAGCCAGCGAAAATAATTGACCGGATGCAGTATTCCCGAATCAACCGGTTTCTCATTAAAATATGCACCTTCAAACCAGATACCCACTTCCTTATCGCCTTTCCATTCAAACCCGTAAATATTCTGCCTGAATAAGGGATGTACGTAGTGTATAGCTGCAACAACAAATTCCACACTGCGCCAGTTCCAGAGGGCTCTGATGCCCGCACTTGACTTGTCGATCCGGTCTTTAGGTGAAAAAACTCCCTCTATCATGCTGGTAGTCCCGGTCGGAACGGTAATCCGGATGGCATTGATGCCGAATTTTTCTTCCTGCGGTTCAAAGAAATTCACGCGGTTGAAAACATCAAACGGACTCCAGAGCAGCGACCTCCCCCACGAGACTCGCTGCTTGCCGATGGTTACATCAGCACGGGAAAAATACAAGCGAATATACGCCCGGTCGACGGCAATACGCTGGTCTATTGACGCTGCAATTGAATCCCCTACGGCGCCGGTCTGTCTTAGTTGCTGTTGAATGTAGCCGTGATACGTAAAATAGTCGACTCCAAGTGTTAATGAACTTTTGTTTGAAACGGAACGGCTCATGATTACGCGGGCACGGTTATAATCCCCAAACCGCATAGAATTCTTTAAATGCGATGCCGCAAAATCATTGTTCAGGAATGTTATAAAAAATCTATTTTCCAGGTAACCTCTAAATTGGAGTTGTGCCATTGCCGGGTGATGCAATAAAATAAGGCAGGATAAAGGAACAATCCATCGTATACGGTTGTTAAAAATAATGCCTGTGAACAATTGCAGGAATTTTTTCATAACAGGTGTATATGTATGAATTTAGACAATTGTTAATTTTTATAAGATATTCGTAATATATGAAGCATCCGGTAAAAAAGCAATTTAATAAAACAACAGCGGATCAAGTTTTCTCTATTATCTTCTTGATATTGGTTGATAAATTCTTTAATCTTTCTTTTTTAAAGTACTATATTCACATTACACATTGAGACCGGTACCATTCATACGGGAGAAGATCATAAATTTTGAGCATTAATCATTCTAAGACAAAATAGCACGTTATGAAAAAAATAACTTTGGCAAAACACTCCGGTTTCTGTTTTGGCGTGAAGATGGCGGTCGATAAGGCGCTCAAAGAGGCACAAAAGAGCGATAATGTGGTTATGCTCGGCGACATTGTTCACAACGAACATGTGATTAAAAAAATAGACGAAGCCGGAGTAAAAGTCATAACCGAATTGTCGGATAAAAATCCCGGTACGTTGTTACTCCGCGCTCATGGTACTGTTCCTGAAGTGTACGCTGAAGCAAAAAAATTGGGATATAAAATTGTTGACGCCTCCTGCCCGCTTGTTCTGGAGATTCATGAATTTGCCCGACGCCTGGAAGAGGACGGCTACAAAGTTGTTATTATCGGCGATTACGGTCATGATGAAGTAATTGGCATTTCAGGGCATGTAAAAAACTCAATAATCATCTCAAAGCCGGAAGATGTCGAGCAAAAAATACCGAGCAGGGTTAAAAGATTAGGGATTGTCGTCCAGTCAACACAAAATATCGAGAATGCACAAAAAATCGTATGCAAATTGATGGTACTCTGCCGCGAAATGAAATACTATGACACCATCTGTAAGCCTACAAAGTTGTACCAGGCGGAGATACGGACAATGCCGAAAGAAAATGACGTAATTATTATCGCAGGTTCTTTCACCAGCGCAAACACTAAAAGACTTACCGAAATTTCACGTTCATTAAATCCGAACTCCTACCAGGTAGAATGCGGTGATGATGTCAAAAAAGAGTGGTTCGATAATGCAGAAAGCATAGGCATAACCGCCGGCGCCAGCACTCCGAATTGGATTATTGATCAAGTTATTAACCGGATCAGACATATAATTGAAGAGTAGGCTTGCAACGGGTTTTATAAACAAACGGAAAAACAAAAGAGACATTTACTTTAAACGGACTAAAATTCCATACATACCACATTAATGCAATACATCATACTTCTAATTAACCTTACTTTTTACTACGTTGAATTTATTATTTCCAAATAGACCGCTTCGCTGCCGGGAAAATACATGTTTTTGTTTCGCCGCTGCAAAAATTAAATAAAACCAAGAAAGGAACTATATGAATACGCTGCAGGGATCGTGCGCTTTTGTTACCGGCGCAGGAAAAGGCATAGGAAGGGCAATTACACTTGCATTATTGAAAGAGGGCGTGAACGTGACCGGAATTTCACGTACCCGCACCGACTTAGAGAGCCTTTCAAAAGAATCCGGGAGTCTTTCAGGAGAGTTTAAGGCAATTCCCGGTGACATCAGCAATGAACACGTTATAAAGGAAAGTATCGAAGAAGCTGTGAACTATTTTAGCAGATTAGACCACCTGATCAATAATGCCGGTATCGGTATAATGAAACCGGTTCAGGAAATGTCGGTTGAAGAATGGGACCTGACTATGAATATAAACACCCGCGGGGCGTTTCTTGCAACGCGGTTTGCCCTGCCGTACATGATAAGGAACAATTCCGGGACAATAATTAACATTGCTTCGATAGCGGGAAAAAGGGCATTTGCCGGCGGTGCAGCATATTGTGCAAGCAAGTTTGCCATGATGGGATTTTCAGAAGCATTAATGTTTGACGTACGTAAATACAACATCCGGGTTATTACTATATCCCCCGGAACGGTTGCAACGCAATTCCATACAGGAGAAGCATTAAAAAAAGATAAAGACCGTGTTTTAACACCGGAGGATTGTGCGGAAACTGTTGTGTATGCGCTCAAATTGCCGCAAAGCGCTGCCGCTCATGAAATTGAACTGCGTATTACCAATCCATGACGGGTAAAAAAAATAGCTTAATCCCGCATTTTTTCATTGCATTTTGTGTATATTATTTTTATACTATTATACAAGCAGGAACATAAGATTTAAAATTTCATGACAGAATAATCCCCTC
>LJUD01000177.1 GCA_001304035.1 bacterium SM23_31
GAGGCTTTTGTTAACGTATATTCCCGTATCCGCTTTGAAACATTTCCCCGCAGAACATCCGTAAGCACGCTTATTCCGAACTTTTCTCTTGTTTCAGCTATGCACCGGAGTAAAAGGCGGGCTTTTTCAATATCAATACCCTCAAGAGACCGCTCAGCAATTAATTTTCTGCAGTTATCGCAATTACCACATTCAACAAGCAGTTTTTCAATGCCAAGAACTTTTGCAAGAAACTGTATCCTGCATCCTGTGAAAGCAGCATATTCGTCCATCAGGTCTAATTCGGCAAGCAATACGCGAAAAGTATCCTTTTGCCTTTCCCTTGCCCCGGCCTCACATTTCCGTTTAATAATCTCTTCCTGAAGATAGCGGTCACCGGGATTGTATAATAAAATGGCATACTTTTCACCGTCGGAAAGCGCACAATGCCGGAGGGAGTGAACATACTCTTTCGGAGATTGCGGCAAACAGTAGTGAACAATATATCTAAACGGAATCTGCGGCAGGGTTTCACTGCACGGCTGGTCAACTACAAGAACTTTTATGTCTCCTGAGAGGCAGGATTCGATTACAGCCTGATTCTCCTCCGGAGACTCGGCAAGACTGACACATGAGCAATTGACAGAAGCATTATTGAGGCATTCCGCATTGTGTGCAGCATGCTCATCATCAGGAACAATGACCAGACCAGGCCCAATCAGCTTTTTCGTTACGGCAACAAGTTTCTCGTCTTTAGATTCCCCGGGACTGACCGCACATTTTATTGAGGAGGTTAAATACGTGTGAAACAGTTGTTTTTCCTGCTCCGAAACTTTCAGGCTCGAAGGCGGGATTTTTACAGGTGACATTATGTAATAATTTTATTGATCACAAAAACGGAATAATGAATAATGGAAAAATTTTGTAGCATGTGATGATATGATATTTATTTTTATGCTAAAAGCTAATAGCTAATAGCTGCATTTCTCATTTTACATTAATTATTTTATATACAGCCGTTTTAGTCTTTGTCTGTATAATTCGGTATTGAGTACCAGGTCCTCTTTTGGCGGCAGGAGGGCGATTTTCTCCTGTACTTTCTTTATTCTATCAGCCGGCTGCGGGTGTGTTGACATTAATTTTTCAATATAAGAAGGATCCTTTGTTTGAAATTCTGAGAGCTTATTAAAAAATGTAACTATAGCATTTGGGTCATAGCCTAATATATATATATACTTTACGGCAAATTCATCGGATTCATATTCATTATCCCTGCCGTAATATAACATTCCCACACCACCTAAAACATCAGCCGCTATCTGTTCCAAAAGGCTGGGGTCCTCTCCGAGAGCAAGCGCCACAATAAATTGATAGCCGTACATTTTTGTTAACTGCTTAACACCGTGTTTGCCGACAACATGCCCTACTTCGTGAGCAAGAACTGCCGCAACTTCAGCTTCATTATCGGCTTTTAGCAGTAACCCGGAATAAACGTAAATATATCCGCCGGGAAGCGCAAAGGCGTTAACTGTGGAGTCGTCGTCAATAATTTTAAAATGATACTCGATATCCTGCCGGTCAGAAACCGCGACGATACGCTGTCCGATGTCATTAATATAGCCGTTCCACTCTATATTATCGAGTATTTTTGTGTTTTTTTCAATCTCCCCGGCAAAATCGGCGCCCATATCTATTTCTTGAGCAGTAGAAAAAATATTTGCACCACATGCGGCAAAAACAGAAAAAATAAGAACAAGAATACCGAGAAATGAATACTTCATTTTTTGTACCGAATATTTTATATATCAAAACGAATTTTAATTTCCGGATAAATCAGTTTTATAGGGTTTCTTTACTCTTTGCTGCAATGAAACGTAATGGACAATCGCCTTTCTGCTCCGGTCAATAACAACTGTAAATTCTACGAACACCTTGAATCTTTTCTCAAACTCCCTTATTCTCGTGATCCTTCCTATTATACCGGTAAAGCTTACGTTCTTATCTACCAGTATCTCAATGCGCAGCAGATCATTGAGTTTGAGATTTACATTGGTAAAAAATGATATTCCCCCGCCGCTGAGGCTGACTATTTTCCCCAAGAACTTTTCTTGCGAAGTACTTTCGGGAAATTTGTTCGTTTCTTTGAAAAATTGTGCTTCTTTTTCGGTGATTCTTGAGAACTTGCCTGTTAAACGAACGTCTACCCGGAAAAAATGCCTGCGCTGTTTTCGTATAATCTTCTCAGAATGGTCACATACAACATGAGAATCATTTACTAACTCCCGCACAACTACAGGGAATTGATAACCGGCATCATTCGCTCTCCAGTAATAGCCGGTAAATACAGCTTTTGGGATAAAAAGGTGTATTAATTCCTTGAAAGCATCACATTCCAATGTTATCGCATCCGAGGTGTTTGCCGAAACAATCGTATACAAAAACCTCGTCCTGGTTTCAGCTGGAGTTGTCAACCGGATTTTTTGGCCTTGGTGAATTTCTCTGGTGGAAAGCAAATTTTCATGTACATGATAATCTTTTAGGAAACATTTTTCCCGAATAGTCTTGAATAGTTCTGCGGTTTCATATTCGCTTCCGAATAATTCCCGGTTTTTATCGGAATGAAGAAATTTCTTAACGGTACCGTCATACGTTAGTACCGACTGCAGCAACCGGTGGGGGGCTTTCGGATAATGAGTCTGTGCCAAAAATGCGAGTGCTTCTGCTTCTTCTTCGGATAAATCTTTTGCTTCTGCCAGCTTATGAAACCAGCGCCATTCACGTTCAATAAGTTTCCGCTTCCGTCGTATCGATAAAATTATCCAAACGAGAATAATCCCGATTAATAATAAGAAACTCAACAAAAAATAGTACTGCAGTGTTTCCGGAGAGGGTGGTTCAATACGGAATTTTTCTAATATGTATTTCCAGGATTTGTCCATTGCTGATTGGTGAATACGGTTGATTATTTTTTAAAAAGTTTTTGAAAAAATTCCACAAGCCACTGCCAAATCGAAAGTTTCAATTGATATTCGTGGCGCAGTGCTATTGCTTGCTCGGTTTTTTTATTTGCAATTAACATGTTATATATCTTACTAACAACCGGTTCGGTCATTTTTCTTGGGATTTTATGTCTTTTCTTCAAGTCCAGCGCCTGCTGATATTTGCCTGCTTCAATGTTTTTTTGCCACAGGATAAAAGCTGCCTGAACAGCCCGCTTATCTTTTATTTTAAAATAGAAAGCTAAATTTGTAGCAAGTTCAATTTGTCCATTTCCGTATGATTCTTCAAAACTTGTCATTGCTTCAGATTGTATCAGTTGGTCGTTTACTTCAATTTTTAATTCTCTGACAATCTCAAAGGCTTCAATATTTTTTTGTGAACGTAAAAATTTTACGATTGCCTCGTGTGCAATTTCATTTACATTATCCTTTGGAATTGTATATTCCTTTATTGCCAATTTCGCATTTTCTACATCCCCGCCATTCAGTGCTTTTTGCAAATACTCAGCGGAAATCCTTGAGACTGTTTCCAGGCTTTTGGCTATGATATTTTTACCAAAAAGGTCATAATTATCTTTAATTACTTTAGCGCCGCGCAGATTATTTTCACCGATTAATTTGTGATGGGCTTTTTCTGCAGTTTCAATTATTTTGACTTTCGCCTCAGTTGAAATATCAGTTGACAGAAGGCGGAAACTTTCAACTAACTTAAATGCTTCCGGGTAATTTCCCGCTTCCATTATTTGGTTATGCGAATAAGAAACTTCCTCAGCTATCTGTTTCACCATAGTACCAAGCAGCGGATTGTTTCCCCTATTGTCAACAAATTTTAATGAATCGACAATTTGCGCAAGTTGACCGGCTTTACCTTTATTTAATAATCCCCTGACAACGACTTCATTGAAGATTTTAATAAAATATTTCATATCACTTTCATTTATCTGTCCGATCTCTCTATCGCTGAGGATGATAAATTTTGTTTCCAATTCAATAAATCGAGCTACATCTCCATCGCTTAATATTTGTTGATAAGCCCTTACTCCTGCAGTTAACATGCGCTTTCGGGAGATATTGAACTCCTGCCCTAACAAGAATGCATACAAATTTTTTTGCTGCTCGAAGAAAATATTAAATCCCTGCCGGGCTGTATGTGCAATTAAATTATACGGAATGCGGTAATCATTCTTGTATTTTAAAGCTTTTTCCACATTTCCCGTATTGAGCGCCTCATTAAAAGCTTTAACTGCTACGGTTATTATCTCATTTTCGGGAAGGTTATATTTTCTTCCCCAATTTATTGATTTTTCATATTCTCCGTTTCTATTAAATAATCTGAACTGTGTATTGACTGCTTCAATTTTTCTTTCGGCAGGGAGGTTATAATGTTCCGATATAGAGATAGCAAGAGTAAATTGATTTTTTTTCATTAATTCTTTAAATGCTTTTTCAGCTATTTTTATTACTTCAAGAGTGACGATAGAGTTGTCTTTCGTCAGAACATCGGCTTGATGGAGGTTGCCTTTGAGGATATTTTCGTAAATTGACTCTTTTATTGCGGTTTTGTCTATTGTTCCCATGACTACTTCAGCCGCCGTAGTTAATGATTTACAATCAATTGGCGTTTAAAAATTATGCAATTCCTCTCCGCGGGATAGAATTGCATCAATACCTGCATTGCTTATCTTCTAAAGATCAGACTTTGTCTGGCAACCAGGGAATGATGTTAATTCCCTGTGCGGAATCTACAGCAAGAATATATTTGTCCGGAACTTCGCGCCAATTTGGGGATGCAGTCAGCTTTTCAGATGCAACTATTACCATTTTATTCGAGGGATCATACCGTACAATTTCATATTCCAAACAGGTTGCAGGTGAAAAAAATCTAACTTCTTCAGTTGTTCCTTCTTCATGAGATATATAAAACAGCGGGTGTTCACACCTTAATGCAAGCAGGTATGTACCGTTAGAAATCAAAAAATTCAATACCGATGATTCCTGTATTTCAGCATCCCGGCGAAATTCCTCAAGGATTTTGCCGAATCTCTCAAGCCCTTCTACGGCTGCAGCCAAAGGAATCTGACCCTTCTTAATTCCTCCTTCGCCTCGCAGCATCGAAAGATAAAGATAAAATAAATGCTCACTGTCGGTATTTCCGTGTATCTGTTTTTTATAAGCGGGCGGCAGTATGCGCAGAATTCTGGATCGAATTTTCCGAAAATGACTGATAGTACCGAGGTGAGCAAACAACCAATTGCCCCATCGAAAAGGATGAGTATTCGCTTCTTTCCGGTCGCCAACCGTGGCATGTCTGAGGTGGCTGATGAAAATGCGGGAAGATATTACTTCGGAAATGTTGGTAATTCGTTGAATCCTGGAATTTCTCGATGCTTTCTTAAAAAGGAAAGAGCCACGGTTTCTATAAAAACCGATACCCCATCCGTCTGCCTCGGGCGGCATATCAGGGACAGCATCTTCCACGTCAATATCGGCTGGGAATCCGGTAACCTGCTTGCAAGAAAGGTTAACAGGTGCTTCGCATAATAGCCCGAACAACCGACACATAACGAATATTCCCTTTTTTAATTAATTCTTAAATTAATAATTATTTTACATCAAGTCAAGTCAAAATACATACGCCGGGGAAGATACGGTAAAATACAAGAAATCCATTGTTATGTTACAAGAAAATCAGGAACGGATTAATGTAATCTACCGCTTAAAACAGTGAAGGATGGATTTTATAAAGATTATAAGATTGAACTAAAAGGAGATAATTTAATTTCTGAACTTTTGTAATTTTTGTAAATTCACATATGTCATTCCCCCGAGTACTCGGGGGAATCCATTGAGAAATTATCAATATAAAGGACTGGATTCCTGCTTTCGCAGGAATGACACCAACATATTTTACTTGTTTAACATGTATTCATATACAATAAATGTAACAATAAATCAAAATTCACAAAAGTTAAGTAATTCAATAAAAATTTCGGTGAATGTTAGAAATATGCTTAATCAGACATGTTTTAATTATTTTAAAATGAGAATATTATATAAAACTATGAAATAATTTGAAAAGTTATCATTCTTTTAGTAATGCAAAACGAAAATTGATTTTGATATTTTTATTTATAAAGATACTCTGTAAATTTTACTTATATGATGTAAAAATTAAAGATGAAACTGATTGCTGACCGCTGACGTCTAAAAGCTGAATGCAGAAAGCTAAAAGCTAACAGCTAACAGCTAACAGCTAATAATTATAATGTATCTTGAAAACACGTATGTAATTATCATCTTGAGTCGGAGTAGAGTACAATCTACCGTTTTTAATAAAGCTATAATAACCAACGTAGGGGCTATTAAATGTATATAAAAATTCACCATCCTCATTGAAAATATCTACTGTAGATGCGATACTAGATGATAATCCACAATCTGCACTCCATTCACCAACAACAACCCATATATAATCTCTATTGTCTATAAGTATATAACGAAAAACAGGAGGATATTTAGTTAATTTTTGTATCCTATCAGGTTCCCTAGTCCTTATCTGGTCATTATATATCCATTCTTTTACTTTTTCTGTATAAGGAATTCGTTTGTATTTCCTTCCAAATGATTTTATAGTATTACCTTCAACCGCGCAATTTTTAGTTCGTGTCGCAAAATAGGTTTTGAATTAAGCTACGGGAATATGGTATTATGGGGTGGGGATTGTGCAGGGAATGCGGAATGAGCGTA
>LJUD01000178.1 GCA_001304035.1 bacterium SM23_31
AATGTTGAAAAGGGCTGGGATGATTTTTGGAAGAAAAGAGAACCGGATAAAATTGACCGCATATTAGAGACAAAAGGTTTCTTTAATAAATTAAAAAACCCTTTTCTGCGGCTCGAACATGATTATAATCTCGATAAGTGGATTAAAGAAACAATATTAAAGGAACTGCCGGAGAAAGAAAATCTAAAAATCATTGAAGCCGGCTGCGGGGAGGGTGAATCGGCATATAATATTTATAACGATAAACATACATATTTTTTATTTGACAGATCAACTACGGCGCTTGAAATAACAAGATCGAGATATAAAAAAAACAACTATAACGGCTATTTTGTTAAGGGATCGATCTTTAATTTTCCATTCAAGTCGAATACATTTGACGTTGTGCTTTCAATAGGCGTATTTGAACACTTTCAAGCATCCCGGCACAGACAACTCTATGAAGAACATGCCCGAATCACTAAAAAGCATGGCACGTTAATAATCCTGGTTCCCAGTAAAAAGGCATACTTTTACCGGCTCGGTAAATGGTATGCGCAAAGAAATAATTTGTGGGACTTTGGTTATGAAGAACCGTTTCGCAGTATTAAGCCGCTGTACAAAGACAATAATAATGTAAGACACATTAAGGAATATTCAGGCGGGTTTTTAATTCAGTTTTATTTTACGATGTATTTATTCCGGCGAATCAAATCCGTTAAAATGTTGTATTTAGCCTTTGTTTCAGTATTGAACCGGTTATTTTGGTTTATAAATAGTGCAAGACAATTCGGTTTTTATATTGTAAATGTAACTGAAAAGGTTTAATGTGAGTTCGTTTGCCAAAAAGGTCGAGAAACGATACAATCTTTTTTTTGAAAAGATAACCACCAATAAAAACGGGATCCCGAATATTTTCAGTCCCGTATTCCTGACACATTATTACATCATTAAGACGTTCAAGCCGTTCTTGAATTTATCGTGCGGGATATTTTTTGACATAGGAAGCGGTAATAAACCGTACTCATTTTTATTTAATAATCATATTAAAAAATACATAGGCATGGATTACCGCAAGATTGCATTAACGGAAGGCTATTCCAAACCCGAAATCTATGGAGACGGACAGAGAATACCACTAAAGAAAAATTCTGTGGATACGATCTTATGTACTCAGGTACTGCAGTACATTCAATATCCCGACTGCCTGATAAAAGAGATCGGAAGAATTATAAAGCCCGACGGATATATTTTTTTAAATGCACCCCAGTCCTACCCTGTTCATCATAGAGAATATGATTATTACAGATTTACAAGGAACGGTATTAGAGACATTTTCGAAAGAAACGATTTAAAAATCATCAGCTTAGAACAAAACGGCGCTTTCTGGTTATACATAGCTCATATGTTTACCCACTACTTTACGTACAGGATATTCAGAAATGTGCCGGGATATTTTCTCAAATCTTTATTCGGATTGCTGAAAATAGTCCTTACCCCGTTAATACTTTTGTTTAACGTAATTTGCAACACATGTGCATTATTGGCAGATAAATTTGATATTGAAGATTCATTCACATTAAATTACACGGTAATCGCAAAGAAGGAAGCATAAATTTATGAACGTTTTAATAATTGCCGCCCATCCTGATGATGAAGTTCTCGGAGTCGGCGGTACAATCTCCCGTCATGTAGATGAAGGTGATGATGTCTACACTGTTATAATGTCATGGGGAGTAGCGTCCCGGTACGAACCGGAATTTATCCAGCAGCAAAAAGCAAACGCACTGAATGCCTCCAAAATATTAAGTGTAAATGAGCCGGTGTTCATAGGTTTAGGAGGGGCGGATAAACGTTTTGACGAATTTCCGTTTCTTGATATTATTAAACCCATCGAAGAAAACATACAGCGGTTTAAACCTGACATACTATATACCCACCACCGGGGAGATTCGAATACCGACCATCAAATAACATTTAAGGCGACCATGAGCGCAGCACGGGTGATCAGCCCTTTCCTGGTAAATAAAATACTATGTTACGAGACTCTTTCGTCTACAGACCAGGCTCCGCCTTTTAGCGAATATACTTTTACGCCCAATGTTTTCGTGAACATAGAAAAATATCTCGATATGAAGCTTGATGCGATGAAATGCTACAAGTACGAGATTAGAGATTATCCTCACCCGCGGTCTCTCGAATCTATTGAATTTCAGGCGAAAATATGGGGGCATAAAGCCGCATGTAAGGCTGCGGAAGCCTTTGTTCTGGTAAGAGAAATTATCTAATCCGGTGCCATGAAAATTCTCTATCTTGTATCGGACACGGAATTCGGCGGTGGGCAGCAGTATTTCCTTTCTATTATTGAAGCACTTCGAGATAAAGATTTTCAATACACCGTCGGGGGAAAAGCAAATACAAATCTCGAAAAAGAAGTAAGAAAGCGTTCCCTGGATTTTATACCGTATGCCGTGCACGGCAAATTCGATATTAAAGGAATGATGCAATTTTCGAAAGAGTTGAAGGGCAAGGAATATGATGTGATCTTTCTCGGAGACGGCTCTGCCTGGAATACAGGATTTTTTTTGAATAAATCAGCCGGTTTTAAAAATTTGATCCCCATAGTCCACATGACGCATATAGGGCTCGAGGAGAAAGAGGAATACGGATTCATTGAAAGAAAGCTGTCTGCTCTCTGGGACAGAACATGGAGCCGGTATGCAAGAAAAATAGTCGTTTCCAACCGGAAAAACGCCGGTATATTAATATCGGAAGGAGTCAAAAAGGACAAAATAAGGGTTATTAACAACTGTATCGATGTAGAACGCATAAAAAATTGTGCACGTGCACCGAAAGGGGAAATCCTTGGTAAGTTCAATATTAAAGGCGATAAAACAATAATAGGCACAATTTCCAGGCTTGGACCGGGGAAAAATGTTAAAACGCTTCTCGATGCATTTCCGATAGTATTGGAGCGGTTTAATAATTGTCATTTTTTTATTGTAGGCGCCGGCCCGTTTCAAACGGAATTGGAAAAATATATAAAAGAGTGTGGTCTTGAAAAACACGTTACCTTTACAGGCTGGGTTGAAAATCAATACGATTATCTCAATTTTTTTGATATTTTTTTATTTTCCGGTATATCAGACGGCATCCCCTATGTTATTCTTGAGGCAATGGCTTACGGCAAACCCATCGCAGCGACGAATAACGGGGCGGTAAATGAAGCTATTTCAGACGGGGAAACAGGCGTTCTGGTTGAAAAAGCTAATAATGAATCAATGGCTCAGGGGATAATACGGCTTCTTGAAAATAAAGAACTCCTGAATTCGCTTAAAGTCCGGGCGGAGGAGTACTGCAGAAACAATTTTAATATAGACAGAATGAAAAGAGAAGTCCTGAAACTGTTTGAAGAGCTGCAAAATTAACCGGCAGGCGGAAAAACTTTTATTCTTTATAAGCGTATGGTAAAGGAAAGATTACTGATAGCCGGAATAAACGGCTTTTTATCCGGTCATGTACTGGATTTAATAGATATTTCAAATAAATACGATGTGTTTGGAATTGATAAGAGCGGTGAATTCTTATATAAAGACAAACATCCGATACAAAAATATATACACTGCGACATAACGGAATATGAGAACGTACATAATGTTCTTTCGGAAGTCGTTCCCGATAAAATTATAAACCTGGCGGGGATTTTAAAGGGAGATAATTTCACCGATTTTTATAAAATAAATTTTCTCGGTTCTTTTAATCTTCTTGAATCAATCAAAAATATTAATACCACTTACGGAAAATCCATAAGGATTGTGCTCATCGGTTCAGCGGCGGAATACGGCGGGAGCGGCGGATTATCCCTTAATGAAGAATCTCAATTGCTGCCTCTTACTCATTACGGATTGAGTAAATCCCTGCAGTCTTTTGTTTTTAGAGTATATTTTTTACGGGACGGCATGAATGTTGTCCTTGCCCGTCCGGCAAACATTACCGGTCCGGGTCAGATGGGTGATTTTGTTATACCGGTAATTTTAGAACAGGTTTTACAAATAAAAGAAGGAACAAGGAAACCGGAACTCGTACTTGGAAATATTGAATCCAAGCGTGATTTTATTGACGTTCGGGATGCTGCAAGGGGTATTGTACTTTTATTAGAAAAAGGTACACCGGGAGAAATATATAATTTAAGTACCGATACGTGTTATTCGATACATGAGATAATTGATATAATAAAAACCATCACAAAAACAGATTTTGAAGTACTTATCGACAAAACAAAACTCTCAAAGAGCGATATACCTTATATTTCGAGCAGTTACAATAAAATCAAGACCGAGACCGGATGGTTTCCTTCTTACTCTCTTAAGAAGACCCTGATAGATATGATTAATGAAAGAGAAAAGATTTATTGATAATCAGGCATGGGCAATTATATTGGCGTTTGTCACATACATTCCGTACATTCAGATGACGGTTTACTTTCGATAGCGGAACTTGCACGTTTTTTCAAGGAGCGTGATTACCATTTTGGGTGTCTAACAGACCACAGCCCGAAGAATGACGGTACTTTCATCGGCAGCCGGGAGATGGCAGAAATTGTGCAGGAATGCAGAACTGTGAGTGATGAAAAATTTGTTATGGTTCCCGGTCTGGAATGCGCTGCGTTTGACGATGCACATATACTGGCGATTGGGATCACGGAAGCGATACAATCAAAAGACTGGAAAACGATTGTGCATGAGATCCACGCCCAGGGAGGGTACGCAGTGCTTGCGCATCCATTATTTTTTGAACGAAGGTATCCCTGGGAAAACCTGAAGATGCTTGACGGCATTGAGGTCTGGAACGGTAATAAATTTATAAATTTTCCCGATATTTCAGCCTCTCTCATGTTAAAAAAATTGAGAAAAAACGGTCATGCACTTTCAGGAATTTTCGGGCTGGACTTCCACAGGCATGAAAATTACAAACAATTGAGCATAATTATTTCGGAAGACGAACTTTCTGTAAAGAGTGTTGTACAAGCCTTAAAAATAGGCGGCTTTCTCCTGCACTCGGCACGCTTTGAAACCGATTCGCTGGCTGAATTTTCTCCGGTCAACCGCTGGAAATGGTATTGTCTGGGATGGCTTTTTTTTAAATCGCGTAATTTAGCAAAAAGAATTCAAAGCATGCTTGAAAAAATGGGGATAAAGATTCCGGAGCCTTTACTTAAAATACCACGAAAATTTTACTACCATTAATCAGGGAAAATAAGATGGCGGCGCTTTCGGCTCCTCACGGCGGCGCACTTACCGATCAAGTGCTGAGTGCTGAAGACTCATCCGCTTTTTTAAAAGAAGAGCAGAATTATATCAAAATTCCGGTAGACTTTGACACGACACTGGAAGTCGAGAATATTACTACGGGTGTTCTCAGTCCGCTCAAAGGATTCATGACCAAAAGCGACTTTCTGTCCGTTATAAAGCGGGACAGGTTGGCGGATGATACTCCATGGACTATTCCGATTTTATTTCATCTTCCTGAAAAATACGTAAGGTACATTGCAGCAGGAGATGCCGTATTACTGGAATACCAGGGAGACGTTATCGGACGGCTGCACGTTGAAGAAATCTACACTATTGATGCCGGAGAGACTGCACAGGCTGTTTTCGGAACAACCGAGCGTGCGCACCCGGGCGTGAACCAATTACTGAGTAAAAGTGAGACGGTAGCCGGGGGAAAGGTTGAGCTTGTCAAAAAGACTATTTCCGTCCAATCCGAATTTATGCTCCCACCGCAAGAGACGCGAAAAATTTTCGAGCAAAAAGGCTGGAGAACAATTGCAGGATTTCAAACCCGTAATGTCATTCACCGTGCGCATGAATATCTTCAACGCGTGGCGCTTGAATACGTGGACGGTCTTTTTCTCCAGCCGATTATCGGATGGAAGAAAACAGGTGATTTTGATCCCGATATAGTAATTGAAGCGTATACGATAATGGTTCGGGATTTTTACCCGCAGGAACGCGTATTTTTATCGGGTCTGCCGACTGCTATGCGCTATGCCGGTCCCAAGGAAGCCGTTTTTCATGCAATTATCCGAAAAAACTACGGCTGCACGCATTTTATTGTCGGGCGTGACCATGCCGGAGTCGGCGGCTACTACGGCAAGTACGACGCACATAAAATCTTCGACCGGTTTGAAAACCTCGGAATAGTTCCGCTAAGGTTCTGCGGTCCGTTTTACTGCAGTAAATGCGAAAGTACTGCCACTGAAAAAACCTGCGGTCATTCTGAAAAAGACAGGCTGGAGATATCGGGCACGCTTATCAGGGAGATATTGAACAATCACTCTAAACCGTCCGAACATATTTTCAGACCCGAAATATATAAATTTCTACTGGAAAAAGCCAAAACCCAAAACCTTTATAATCAGTAAAAAAACTCCGGTAAATTTAAATTCGTATAGTTTATTTACCTGAAAATCCTCAAAAGATATAGGTTATTTCATGTTAAGAATGACACGCAATCCCGCTGAGCCGGACTGCGGCTACGTGCCGTATTCTGACATTATCTGCAGCAGTTGTAAAGGCGACCCGACGGGTCGCCCATACGACGTGCGGAACACCATTATACTAACCGGGATCGGCGGCGATATGTTATATGAGAATTAACCTTAATTTTAGTTTTAGTGTGATAATTATTGCGTATATTGTATAACCGGTTTTTGAGTGGATAAAAAGTAAAATATTTATTA
>LJUD01000179.1 GCA_001304035.1 bacterium SM23_31
ACCAACTATATTCGCCTTAACTCCTCTTTTTCTTGACAATATATATAAAAATAACGTAATTATAAAAAAACCTCCAGGGGGATACCATGTTGGGTCGGATCCCTGTTTTTTAAAAAATTCATTTGTCATGAAATTTTTTTGAAGCGTCCCTGATTTTTTTGATAACGGCAGGTCATCCCGGAGCCCCGGACTCGCCTGTTCTTATATTCTATCCATTAAAATTTTCAAAAAAAGGTTGCCGAATATGTTTATTAATTGTATCTTTGTTTTGTTATGTACATTTTCATCGGAACACTATCAGGGAAGTATTTTAAAAATTTAAAGACCTTTACAATTTTAGATATTGTTGATGTAAAAACATAGTCAAATTAACCTACTAATGAATTATGGACGGATCAAAGAAACATACTCTTTCAATATTTAAAGCCGGCATAGAGGCGGTTGAGCCCCGGACGCTTATCAAGCGAATGGTTAAGTACAGTGACAATCTTTTAACTGTCCGCGACCATGATTATGACCTGTCGCGGTTTAAAAAGGTTATAGTCGCAGGAGGCGGTAAAGCCAGCACATTAATGGCAAGAGGGATTGAAGAAATTCTTCAAAACAGGATAACCGATGGATTGGTTATCACAAGTTATGGAAGCAGTACAGCCACTCAGCGCGTGCGGATCGTTGAAGCAGGGCATCCCGTTCCGGATGAAAACGGCGTAAAAGGTGCCGCGGAAATGCTTGAGATGCTGGAGGCATCCGGAGAAGACACCCTTGTTATATGCGTAATCTCGGGCGGGGCGTCTGCGCTGTTAACGGCGCCCCATAAGACTATTAATGTGAAGCATCTTCAAGTACTTACACATGAACTATTGGCATGCGGGGCATCAATAAAGGAAATCAATACGGTTCGAAAGCATCTTTCACGTATAAAAGGCGGTAATCTTGCAAAAGCTGCCAATCCTGCAACGGTTGTAACGTTAATCCTTTCCGATGTGGTTGGTAATCCGCTGGATGTAATAGCGTCCGGTCCCACAGTGCCCGATCCCACAACGTATTCAAATGCCATGGAGGTGCTCGGTAAATATGGTTTATTAAAGAAAACTCCTATATCTGTTATTGAACATCTTGAAAAGGGTGCGTCTGGAGAGATTCCGGAAACTCCGAAACCGGGAGACCCTCTCTTTTCAAAAGTTAAGAACTTTATCATCGGCTCTAATCGTGCAGCGTTAAAAGGCGCTGAGAAGAAGGCTGAGGAACTGGGTTATAACACGCTGCTATTGTCGTCGTCCATCGAGGGGGAAACGAGGGATGCCGCAATGTTTCATGCGAGTATTGTTAAAGAAATCATTGAAAATAACGATCCGGTTGCAAAACCGGCTTGTTTATTATCCGGCGGAGAGACAACCGTGACTATTCACGGAACCGGAAAAGGCGGAAGAAACCAGGAATTTGTACTGGCACTCGCTATCGAGCTTGATGGTGCTGAGAATGTTTCTATTCTGAGCGGTGGAACGGACGGAATTGACGGACCAACAGATGCAGCCGGTGCTCTTGCTGACGGCGGAACATGTCAAAAAGCACTTACTCTTGGGCTCGAACCGCATCAATACTTCGACAATAACGATTCATATTCATTTTTTAAAGCCCTCGATGACCTGATTATTACGGGCCCCACAAATACCAATGTAATGGATCTGAGAATTATTTTAGTCGGGAGCAAATTAACCGGATAAATATCTGTACTGAAAAGTTGGAATTTTCATTGTGTAATTCCGGGTTTTTCCAATATAATTTGAAAGTAAAGTGGTAAAACAATAATTTGCAAATAAAGCGAATCTTTTTTGAAAATGGCGCATCAAACATATAAGAACACAAATATCGATGAGTCCGGCATCGTTCACCGGGCAAAGGCAGGGGACAAAGCTGCCCTGTCTGAAATTATACGTAAGTACGAAAAAAAAATCTATAATTATGCACTGCATTTTGTACATAACAGAGAAGATGCCGAGGATATTCTCCAGGAAACATTTCTGAGCGTTGTGAAAGCTATCGATTCGTTTAAGGGACAATCAAGACTGTCGACATGGATTTATAAGATTGCTACTAATGCAGCCTTGATGAAATTGCGTTCTCCCGGTTCCGCAAAGAGGGAGTTCGAATCATTCGATGAGGACAATATTGATCTCTCCCGTAATTATATAGAAATTAACCGGCGACTTTCAGAATCTCCGTTTGAAATGGTTAAAAATAAGGAGATTATAGAAAAAATCATGCAGCATTTAAAAGACCTTCCCACAAAGTACCGTTCGGTGTTTCTCCTGCGGGATGTCGAGGGATTCTCTACGGATGAAGTGTCAAAAATGTTGAACATGACCGTTCCGGCTGTAAAATCAAACCTGAGGCGCGCACGAATAGCCCTCAGGGATAAATTAGCAGACTATTTGAGCGGGGAATAGGGGTACTTTTGTATGGATTGCATTAAAAAAATTGAAGAAATTTGCGACCGCCTTGGTGAAGACATTGATTCGGAGTGGTGCAAAAAATTAAAAGAGCATTTAAAAGACTGCCCTGTGTGCTGTGCTTACGTGGATACGATAAAAAAAACGGTGGAATTATATAAAGTGCTGCCCGAGGCGGATTTATCTGAAGAGGTGCAAGAACGGTTGCGGAAAACACTGAAACTATCCCTCTGAAAAGGATTACTGCATTTAGAAAACAGACGGAAATCTTGAATCCTTTTTCTTTTTCCTGCATCTAACGCAGTAGGAAGAGAAAAAATCAAGTAGAGGTTAAAACCCGAAAGGAACAGATAAAATGGAAAAACAAGTAACATTAAACAATACGAATTTTAAGAAGGAAGTGCTCGAGTCCGATAAGCCGGTGTTGGTGGATTTTTGGGCACCGTGGTGTATGCCGTGCGAGATGGTTGCACCTGTTATCGAAGAAGTGGTAAATGAATACGAGGGAAAGATAAAAGTCGGAAAATTGAATACCGATGAAAACATAGAAACGGCAATGCAATATAAAATTATGGGTATTCCTTCATTGCTTTTGTATAAAAGTGGCGAGGTTGTAGAACGAATCGTTGGTGTTGTTCCCAAAAAACACATCACCCGGCTGCTGGATAAGCATTTAGAACTCAATTGATAAAACTGATAGGAATTGAACATGAAAGTCGAGGCTCAGTGGCAAAGCGGCATGCATTTTAAATGTAGTTCTCCCTCTAATCATATTATAGATGTCGATTGGGGACTAAATTATTCAGATACTCACGGTCCAGCCCCAATGGAATTACTTCTTCATGCGATTGCAAGTTGTACGGGTATGGATATCGTATTTATTTTGCAGAAAAAGCGGAAAAAACTTGAAGCGTTCAGCGTAATTGTAGAAGGCGAGAGAGCCGAAAAGCATCCGAAAATATTTACGAAAGTAAAAATGCACTATATACTACAAGGGGATGAGCTGACTGACAAAGAAGTTGAACAGGCAATAAGCCTTTCCCTGGATAAGTATTGCTCTGCAACAGCCATGATAATACCTAAAGCAGAAGTAACCTGGGATTATGAATTAAACGAGTGAAATTATGGAACTAATCGCATAAGCTCTCTGTTGTTTTAGCTTAGCGGGATGTTCTTTGGGCATAACTACTCCGAATACTCGGGGCACCTTAGACTTCTCCAAAATGTAAACTATTTAATATTTTTCTTAATAACATGATGAAATTATGGAACTAATTTTATTTTTCGTAGTATATTTTATACTTATGCGTTATATATTGCCGCGGCTTGGGGTGCCGACATGACTCAGCGGCAGTTGCCCCGTGCCGGGCAGCGATGAAAATGAATCCGGTGACCAATAAAAAAGTGCGAGGGAAACATGGAATACGGATATTCAAAAAAAGTGAATCTGAGCTTTGAAGAAGCCGTTGCAAAAGTAACCGAAGAATTGAAAAAAGAAGGATTCGGCGTTCTGACTGAAATAAATGTTAAAGATACCCTGAAAAAGAAACTCGATGTTGATTTTAAGCCGTATATGATATTGTGCGCATGCAATCCCCCGGCAGCATACAAAGCACTGCAGGCTGAAGAACGGGTGGGTTTGCTACTGCCGTGTAACGTTATTGTTTACGAGACCGGTGACAAGGAAACGGACGTATCCGCAATCGAACCTGACGCCATGATGTCCGTTGTGGATAATCCCGATATACATGAAATTGCCCGGGAAATACGGCAAAGACTCCACAGGGTGATTGACGCAGTGTAAGGAGTGATGAAATATGCCGATGTATGAATTTGTTTGTAGAGAGTGTGGACATAGATTTGAAGAATTAGTATTATCCGCATCCGCTTCGCTTGAGCACATTGTCTGCCCGTCGTGTGGTGCGGAAAAACCGGAAAAACTAATATCAGCCGTGGCTTTTACCGGGTGCTCAGCGTCATCATGCGGAACTTGCAAACCATCTTCATCGGGTAGTACCTGAAGTATTTAATGGCAGCCGGATAGGTTATCCGGTGTGAATGGTGCAATCAAATTACAGCGCATTATCCGTAATATCAAGCACTTGCGATATTGTTCGCAAGTGCTTTTTTCATAATATAATAATAAGCCCTCCGCTATTCCCGTCATGAGCGAAGTATTTGGTTAAAATGAGAGACAAAAAGGCAAGTATAAAATTGGTGATAATTGACGGTATGACGTTTTAAGATAAGAACTGCATCCTGTACGAAAAACCATTTGCAGCGATTTGCAAAGGTGCCTAACGATCAGTTTCAGCCGCTGAAAAGCTTGGATACTTGAATTTCCGTATCAAGTTTACCTGCCAATTTATCTTCTGCAATATCGAGATCATAATCCATTTGTAAACCCAACCAGAATTGAGGCGTCATATTAAAATATTTTGCCAAACGTAATGCTGTATCTGCGGTAATTCTACGCTTACCTTGCACAATTTCATTGATTCTGCGGGCTGGAACTCTAATAGAAAGCGCTAAACGATTTTGACTAAGTCCCATGGGTTTTAAAAACTCTTCTTCTAAAACTTCTCCCGGATGTAATGGTGATATTTTACTCATATTATATTACCCCTAATGATAATCAACGATTTTAACATTATATGTATCATTTTCACGCCATTCAAAACATGTTCGCCATTGATCATTTATTCTGATACTCATTTGTCCTTCCCGGTCTCCTTTGAGAGATTCTAATCTATTGTCTGACGGAACTCGTAAATCATTCAAATTTCTTGCGCGATTTATCATTCTTAATTTTCTTAATGGGGTAGTAGGCTTCTGCCCCTTCATCGTCATATCCCCGTTGAAAGATCCGTACTTCGACGAAGGTATGGGGATTCTCCTTGTACTTCAAGCGGGATAGACGAACGAGATTGAAACCAGCGAGGTGTACTTCTCCGATAGTCTCCCTGAACTCGATCGCCTTATTCTTCTCTTGGTTGGCAGTGGTCATTCTCTTTATCTGTCTAACGCCCCGCTTCAGCGGCGGCACGCCAGCGCTGTCCGCTGCAACCGGTTGTTAGGCAACCTACTCTTGCTTCTTTAATATGGTGCTCAATACTTTCTCTTTATCAATTTTCTTGGTACAGAAGAACCAGTCGTAGCAGGTCATTTCCTGCTTTCCTTCCATACGCTCCTTGGCGGCACCGCATGAACCAGCCGGAGGAACAATGACATCATCGCCGGGTCGCCAATCTGCCGGAGTGGCAACCGAAAAGGCATCTGCTGTTTGGAGTGCGACAATCACCCGGTATAATTCATCAAAGTTCCTGCCCAAGCTAAGAGGGTAATAGATTATGGTCCGGATGATCCCTTTGGGATCGATTACGAATACTGCGCGCACCGCTTTGGTCGAACTCTCCCCCGGTTGAATCATTCCGTATTTCTTGGCGACCTCCATCGTAATGTCTTCAATAAGTGGGAATTTGATCTCAAGATTTTTCATTCCCCTATACTCAATTTTTTCTTTGATTGTGCGCAGCCAGGCGATGTGGCTGTACAATCCATCTACAGAAAGCCCGACCAGTTTGCAGTTCGCCTTAACGAACTGGTCTTCCATGGAGGCAAATGTCATGAATTCTGAAGTACAAACCGGAGTGAAATCAGCAGGATGGCTGAACAAAATAATCCAGCTTCCTTGGTATTGCAGAGGGAAATTTATTTCTCCCTGTGTCGTGACAGCTTTGAACACTGGAGCTTTGTCTCCAATGCGAGGCATTGAGACGCCTTCGGTAAGATTTTGAGTTTCCATTTATCTTCTCCCTTCTTAATTTGATAAAGTCACGGCAATGTTCGTTGCAAAGCGTCAATGAAAATGAAGAATATAATGTGTTATACGCTAATGCAAGCTATAGTTTATAAAACCTTTTTCTGTAAAAGTTTTACAAGTTATCACAAAATCCAATATCAATAATAATCAGCTTAGTTCAGTACAGTAAGATCGTAGCCGCAGGTCGTCAGAATATTTCGAAAAGTATGATTGGAATATTAAGAATTATTTTTATTAATTGCAAGCATTTTTTATTTCATGTACGCATCCATTTGTAAAGAAGCCTAATAATTGAGCACGGAAGCAAACAGCACGGCAATCCGGGTTGCACCTGATGCAGGGCTTAATCACAACAGGCTTTTTGATTTAATACCAATCAATAGTGTCCGGTTAAAATATATCTCATCAACGTATCTTTAAAA
>LJUD01000180.1 GCA_001304035.1 bacterium SM23_31
GCCCGTACGGTACACCCTTTCTGCGGTCGGCAAGAAGACTGAGACTCGCCTGCGTAAGAAATTCGATACTTTTATCAATACCGTCACCGCCGCAGTATTTTCCCCTGCCGCCGGAACCCCTGCGAAAACTATAACGGTGCATTCGTATCGGAAGCTGGTTTTCGAGCACTTCGATGGGAGTATTCAGTGAATTGGTCATATGTGTATGGATTCCGTCGATGCCGGGCATATTCGGGCGCGCTCCCATGCCGCAGGCTATAGTTTCATAATAGGCAAAAGGCTCACCGGTATCGGGATGTGCCCCGCCGAAGGTAAGGTTGTTCATTGTGCCGCCGGACGCCGCAGGAATTTTATCCGGCACTGCCTTTGCAAGGGCACCGTAAAGAACGTCTACTATTCTCTGTGATGTTTCAACGTTACCGCCTGCAACCGCCGCGGGGATTTTCGCATTCACTATCAAACCTTCCGGCGCAATGACTGTTAAAGGTTTCATACAGCCGTGGTTTGACAGAATCGAATAGTTAACCAGCGTACGAAATACATAAAAAACAGCGGAGAGCGTGATTGCATATACCGCATTGATGCAGCCTGCCGCCTGGTGATCGCTCTCAGAGAAATCAACCACGGCGTCAGTGCCGGAAACGGTAATCGTTACGGCAATTTTAACAGGTGAATCCTTTTGACCGTCGTTGTCCATATAATCGGAAAAGCTGTAAGTACCGTCCGGAATCTGTTCTATTACGGCTCGAACCATTCGTTCAGAATAGTTTTGAAGTTCATCCATATACCGGAAGACTTCGGATTTGCCGTTCTTGCGTATAATGTCAAGCAGCCGTTTCTCCCCAACCTTGGCAGCCATGTACTGTGCAAGAAGGTCTCCTTCCCGTTCTTCGGGAGTGCGCACGTTCGCCAGCAGCACTTTTATAAGCGGCTCATTGAACCGGTGATTTTCTTCCAACTTTACGGGAGGTATGCGAAAACCCTCCTGGTAAATTTCATTTGATAGCGGCATTGATCCCGGGGTCATACCGCCTATATCTGCATGATGTGCCCTATTTGCCGTGTAAAAAGCCGGTTTTTTCTCGCCTGTCAAAAATACCGGCCGGACAAGCGTAATATCGGGCAGGTGGGTACCGCCGGCAAAGGGGTCGTTAAGTATGGCAGTATCACCCCTGTTTAATTGTACGTTTTTAATTACGCTTTCAACCGAGAGGGGCATCGAGCCGAGATGTACCGGCATATGGTCGCCCTGGGCAATCATTTTCCCTTCGCCGTCAAAAACGGCACAGGAGAAATCGCGCCGCTCCTTGATATTCGGTGAGAAAGCGGTTCTCTGCAGTGCCGCACCCATCTCTTCTGCAACTGAGTGAAAACGGTTCTTATATATCTCGAGCTTTATCGGATCGAGTCTATCACGTGATTTCTTGTCTTTTCTCATCTTAATACTCGTTTTTTAAGCGCAGGGATCGCAGAGAAGGTGCAAAGTTCGCACAGAAAATCAATAAAACCTTTTTGCTGAGGTCCATAAACTGCAATGAATTAACTTGCCGAAAAAAATATAACACATGTTTAAGGGGCGTATCTGTCACCGGGAGCATGTTTGTAACATGCTCCAAATGTTTAAAATTGTGAAAAGAATTCTCTTCTTAATTTTACATTTTTCATTATACATTTTAATTAATCTTATTATATCTTTGCGACTTTGCCCCAAGTACTCGGGGCGAGAATATTTAACGTCTTTCTCTGCTGCCTCTGCGTCTCCTTTGCGAACTCTGCGGTTAATCCTTTATTTTTTTCTCGTCATAATTAAATTACCGGGCCTATCCACTTTAACAATAAAATCCGGCGGCACGAAGGTGGTTGCGCTGTATTCGTGAATCACTGCAGGACCCGCAAGGCGCATGCCGGATGTTAGGTGCTCCCGGGAATATATTGTGCCCTCTTCAAATATTTCATTAGTAAATATTTTCCTTGCCCCGATCACAGCTTTTTGAGCGGAACGGGCAGTTCCAGCCTTCTCCGGTTTAATCTGCGGATGGGCTGTTTTGCCCGTGCATTTCACGCGGATGGTTACGGCTTCCGCTTCCCGGTGTTTATCGCAAAAGCCGTACCGCTGTTCGTGAGCCTTGTGAAATGATGCAAGAAAATTTTTAGAAAACGGTATTGTCAATTCGTACGACTGCCCCTTGTACCTGACGTCCAAGAATTTTTGAATAATAATACGGTCTTCGGGAATATCTTCGTCCAACATCTCTTTAACAGCCCGTTTTACCAGCGGTTCATACCGTTTTTCTAATTTCGGGAAGACCCGAGGGTCTGCACCTGTTTTCGCCGGTATCAGGACTGTTTGCGAGTAATCCTTTATCAAATCGGAATAGAGCATGCCCATTGCAGAATAGATGCCGGGATTTTTTGGAATGATAATCGTTTTAATATCCAGAGCCCGGGCAAGGTCTGCTGCATGCAGTGCACCGGCGCCCCCAAACGAAACAAGCGCAAAATCCGAAGGATTATACCCGCGTTCGATCGAAATTACACGGAGCGCTTTTTCCATATTGCTGTTTACTACCCTGACAATGCCGGAGGCAAGTGCGACCGGTTCCATGCCGTAGTGTCTGGCTGTTTTTTTCAGCGCCGATCCCATCCGCATACGGTCTATGGCCATTTCCCCGCCAAGAAAATGACCTTCGTCGAGGCGCCCTAACGCAAGATTTGCATCGGTTACCGTAAGCCTGCTGCCCTTTCCGTAGCAGACCGGACCCGGATTAGCTCCAGCGCTCTCCGGTCCCACGCGGAGGGCGCCGCCGATGTCCATCGAGGCTATCGAGCCGCCGCCGGCGCCAACGGTGTGAATGTCAATCATCGGTACCTTGATAGGGCATCCCGCAACGATCGATTCGGAAGTCGCCGGTATTCTGCCCGGACAGAGTGCGACATCCGTTGATGTGCCGCCCATATCGAATGTAATGACATCGGTATAACCCGCCTGCTTTCCGATTGCGAATGCACCCACAACGCCGCCCGCCGGTCCCGAAAGAATAGTGTGCACCGACTCCTTCCGGGCTGTCTTTGCCGATATAACACCGCCGTTGGATTTCATAATGCTCAAGTTTATTCCGGAAAGATTGCGCTGAATAGCGTTCAGGTAAGAGTCCATAATAGGAGCAACATACGCGTTGACCGTTGTGGTACTCACCCGTTCATATTCACGGTACTCCGGCAAAATTTCAGAAGAAGGCGAAACATTGAATCCCTTTTTACGTGCAGCGCGGGCTGCGGTCAGCTCGTTTTTTTGATTGACGTAGGAATGTAAAAAACAGACGGCGATAGATGTTACTTTCTTTTTTTGGAGTTTTTCCAATAGTCCTGCGCATTCTTCCTGGTTAATTTCGTGCAGAATAGTGCCGTCGTAGAGTGTCCGTTCAGTAATTTCAAAGCGGCGCTGTGCAGGGATCAACGGTTGAGGGCGGACAGTGTATATGTCGTAGATGTCCGGCCTGTTCTGCCTGCCTATTTCGATAAGGTCTTTAAAACCACGTGTTGTTATGAGGGCGGTCAGCGCTCCTTTACGTTCGAGCAGGGCATTCGTCGCCACGGTCGAGCCGTGAATAACAGAATATGCAAATGCGGATTCTTGTTGAATTCTCCGGATTCCATCGAGAACGGCTTCACCCGGATTTTCAGGCGTCGACAAAACCTTGAGCACGTGAATCCGTCCGCTGCGGATATACACAAAATCTGTAAAAGTGCCCCCGGTGTCTATGCCTATCATTGTTGATTTATATGTAGTCATAGCTGAAAATTTTCCATTTTAACCTTCTCTGCGATCTCTGCGGTTAATTATTATATTTTCGAGATAATCAATTTATACCCAAAATTAGCAAAATCATAAATAAATCTGTTCTAAAAAGGTCAATTAAGAAAATTACAGTCCTGGAAGTCACGTACCAATCCGTGACTTTAAGGTTATTAAAGGTTATTTTGTAGAAATTGTGTCATGGAATGGTCCATGACATCCCGGTTTATACCCTTTTTAGAGTGAACTCATAAATTAAATAATATATTGATTTGTTGGTATAATATCCATAATTTTTTTTTAAAATTATTAAAACAAAAATGCATTTTAATAAGTCTTAATAGTATAATACAAAAAGTCTTTACCCGCCATATTAATAAAGTAACCGATGAAAGGAGTTGTGAATTATGAAAAAGCAATTGGTCGCTGTAATAATGATGACACTTATATTATCCGCACTATTTATTGTGCAGGTATTTGCGCAGAAGATCGACACCATCGATGGAGTGCGCGTCGTTCACAACGAAAAACCGAAGCTGGATGACAAACAGGCGCTCAGGCTCGAATTTTCACAGAAAATCGGCGGGCTGGATGCAACAGACGACGCCTATACCCTCTACCTTCCGACTGATATGGCGAAAGACAGCGAGGGTAACATCTATGTCTTTGACAAGGGCAATTTCCGTGTGCAAAAATATAACGCAGGCGGTGAATATCTGACTTCATTCGGGCGGGAAGGCTATGGACCCGGCGAATTCAGTTTTAGAGTACATTTCGCCATGAAGGAGAACGAACACATTGTGATTTACGATGATATCACCAATCTGCTGCATGAATTTCAACCTGACGGGAAACTGGTCGACAGTAAGAGAATGAATATAAGATTGTCGGATATGCGTTTTTTATCTACGGGTGACATTCTTCTGCCGGTACCGAACAATGAGAGTAGTGCAGGATTCGGAAGAATGCAGTTCAGCGGGAGACTGATCTTTCCTCCTGACCGGTTCGCGGAGATGGCATCCCGGGCGAAAAATGCAAGTCTCTTTACTATTCACACTCTGGATGGCAAAGAGAAAAGCTCATTCGGCAAACTTAGAGATTACCCGGCAGATCATATGATATTCAACATGAACAAGCTATTTTTTACGACCGATGCAAACGGCAACATCTATGCAACATTTCTTTACCAGAACAGGATAGATAAATACAGCCCTGAAGGTAAATTGCTCTTTTCATGCGATCGTGAGCTTAATTTCCGTGAAACGAAACCGGATGATTTGAAAAAAGTAAAGATTGTCACCGAAAACATGGGTGGCGGAGTAGTGGGGCGTTCCGTGGAGGAGCCTTCATTGATATTGATGTCCGTCTCCCAGTCAATTGCTGTCGACGCTCAAGAGAGGATATGGGTGGCTACCTTCCGCCGACAGTTGAAAACACCGGATGAAATTGCAAGTTCCGGACAATGGACTTATAAGGTGGATGATTTCAATAAGATAACCGTTAATCAAATTACGTATAAGAGTGATACAACCGACCTCTATCAACTCGAAGTCTTTGACGCCGAGGGAGTACTGCTGTGCATCATCCCGATAAATCTCTATGTATCAAAGATGTATATCTATGGGGATAAACTCTACATTGTCGATGAAAAGGGCGGCATGCAGGTCGTTGAGTATTCCATCATCGAGCCGTGAATAACAGAATATGCAAATGCAGGTTCTTGTTGAATTGGCTGTCGTCATAACTGAAATTTTTCTATATTAACATACTCAGTGTGATAGATAAGCAGAACAATTAAAGTACCTAACCGCAAAGAGCGCAAAGAAGGTGCAGAGTTCGCAGAGTACTGTTATGCTTTTTTTAGTTTGTATTTTTCTTTGCGTTCTTTGCGGTTTGTCTTTTATTTCGTATTAAAATTATTTTTTCAAAATAACAAATACATGAAACAATATATTGATTTGATAGTATAATATCCATTAAAATTTTTTTAAAATTATTAAGCCAAAAATGAATTTTAATGAGTCTTAATAATAGTATAATTAAAGAAGGTTTTTATCAGCCGTATTGACAATAATCATAGTTAGGAGAGGCAGATTATGAAAAGGAAACCTGCTTTGGTGATGGTGGCGGTTTTTGCCGTGTCAGTGTTTTTTGTTATGCAGGTGTTTGCACAAAAAGTCGAAACTGCTGAAGGCGTGCGAGTCGTGCACAATGAAAAACCCGTTTGGGGCAAAGAGCCGAAAGTTGCATTGAAACTAATTCAGACCATCGGCGGATTGGACGCAGTTAAAGATGAATATATGCTGTATTTGCCGGCGGATATTGTAGAAGATGAGCAGGGGAATATATACGTACTTGATGCCGGTAACTACCGTATTCAGAAGTACGATGCAAACGGTGCGTTTTTGCTCTCATTCGGCAGACAGGGAATGGGACCGGGAGAGTTCTCTTCGCCGCAGTCAATTGCATTCGGGAACGACGGAAACATATACATCTTCGATATGATGAACGGGCTTGTTCAGGTGTTCGGTCAGAACGGGAAACCGGTTAACAGTTTCAGACCGGAAGAGAGTATGACCGGTCTGCACTCGCTGCGTTCAGGTGAATTTACTGTCACCTCACTCGGAAGTATGATGAGATTCGGAACCGGCGGCGGAAGAATGAACATAACGGAACTCCAGAAACAGAAAGCTGAAGACATGCCGCTTATCAGGGTAGTTGACAGCGAAGGAGTATTAAAACGTGAATTCGGTAAAGCTGAGGAGTATGGTGACGGATTCACGAACCGCGAGGGAAACAGGTACGATATGACAACAGACAGCGGCGACAATAAATACGTTTCTTTTAGATTTCAAAACCGCATTGAAAAA
>LJUD01000181.1 GCA_001304035.1 bacterium SM23_31
ATAGGATGCAGGTCTAATTGTTAATGAAAGAGTATTCAATACAGCCTGATTACTTGTATTAGAACGTGAGGCTTGTTTAAAGCGAAGTCCTTCAAAGCAAATCCCACCGCCGTAAGAAACATTATCTACTTCCACCCATGCAGCCGGATTGAGCTGATTTTGTGCAATTGGATCCCGTACAGCTAAGCCTGCTCCCCCCATTCCAACTGCCCGGATGCTTGAAAAATACCGTAACTCGCCTATACCAAACGAGCCGTAAACAGACTGAGCAAACACCGAAGAATTGAGGAGAACGATAATCATCGCTGCTGCAAGACCACAAGTTTTATATAGATTTTTATCTGTCATTTTCATGCACCGTAAAATTTCAAAATGGATTAAATGAAGAATAATATACAATCAGATAAGGCTGCATTAGACTATCCGCAGTGTCAAATGTAAACGTATATCGTGAAAAACCTTGGTTTTCTCTCAGCGATGTCAAAAGTATTCCCTTATTTTCCGCAGCATCACTTATCCACCTTTGAACAAATTGAGTGATAACGAAACGTATTTCCCCGGGCACATCAGAGTCTAAATCGAGCATCCCTACAACTTCATCATCTTCCGAGAAGGATAACTCATCCTGCTGCCAGGAATCGGAATCAATCCTGTTCACTTTAAATCCATGCGGTTTCTCGGGTCCGACAAATGAATTGTCAATATCAAGTTTCATTACCAGTTCAGCATAGTTTACTACGACTTTTTCCGGAATAGCCGAAAAACCGAATTTCATAATAATACGATGGCTGCCGAAATTACTTACCAGGAAACCGGGTTCAGAATCTATTGGTCCTACCACGGTATATGTGTCTGCAGTCGGATTATAAAATGAAGTTTTTTCAGTTCCTCCCTTACTATATTGCAGTGCAAGCACCACACCGGTTTCAGCGAAATACTGTTTTGCAAAATCTGCAGTGTTAAATGTTATTAGAATGCCATAATTGGAAATAGTAGTGTCCTTGTTAGCGTCTACCCAGCCCTGGACAATTTCATCCGGAATAACAACCGTATCCGCTACGCTAACAGAAGGATTAACAATAAACGAAGCCACAGCCGCAGGATTATAAGAAATATCCGGAATGCTTTCTTCGTTCCAGTCCGAGGTAATTACTTGTACCGCTGCCGTAAAACTTGCAGCGGGGCTTCCGTAAACGTAAAACGGGTCAAGAGTCAACGCTGCAGATTGTACGATAACACTATCAGGTAAGTTCGTAAATTTAAGCAGTATGCGGCATTCCTTTTGATTAAATTCACCCAGAATAATATACGGAGACAAGCCTCTGTTTCCTTCTTCCACATATACCAGGGACGAATCGACAAATGTATTTGAGGATACAACCTTATCAATAATATCTTTGAAAGGAATCTCGTCATTATCAAATTGTGGAGGTTGCGTATTACAATTTGCTGAAATAAAAATCCCCAGTATAAATATTGATATTTTTTTATAGTTTTTCATTCTTAATCCATTCTACCACGTCTTTTAATGTATCGAGAATAACATCGGGCTGCACTCCAGTGGGGCTTTTACCGAGCTTTTTTTCTTCATCTTTTCCATATCCTGTACGAATAAGAACGGTCTTCAGACCTGCGTTATGTCCGCATTCTATGTCAGTTAATTTATCCCCTACTATTATTGAACTACTCAAATCGAGATTGAGTTCAGTTTCTGCTTTTTTAATCATTCCAATATCCGGTTTTCGGCATGTACATTCTTTTACATATTCAGCAACGATTCCTTCAGGGGAATGCGGGCAATAATAAATTCCATCGATTGTAACGCCTTCATTTTTCAGTAGCGTGTGCATTCTATCGTTTATTTCCATAACACGGGATTCTTGAAAAAATCCGCGGGCAATCCCTGATTGATTCGTCACGATCACGATCTTAAAATCCATCGAGCGTAAAGCCGCCAGAGATTCCGCAGAATAGGGATACAGCTTGAAATCTTCCACCCTATCAATAAACCCGATTTCATAAGATATAGTTCCATCCCGGTCTAAAAAAACCGCCTTTGCCTTGCCTGTCATATAAGATAATATTTAATGAAAAATTTAAAGTAATAAACAAGAGTTTTAATCTCACCGTTAGTCCCGCTTAGCGGTATCACTAACAGTGGTATAAGCGTGCTGCTGCTACCCGAGGATACGGGGGATCATCATAAATGCAGTAGAGATGTATACCGTGCGTTTCTTCGGCTCCACTTTTAATATTCATTTCAAAAATAAATCAAGAAAAGTTGTTTATCTCAGGAACAAATCTCCCAAAAAATTCCTTTGTGTCCTTTATATTAAATAAAAAAGTCAAACACGGTGCAGTTTGACGCTGAAATAGAAAAAGATTATTGTTTAAGTATCGGATTTTTTCGGAAAAAAGTATCAATAATCTCCCAAATACAGTACGATGGCATATCTCCTATCTTTTTAATATTTTTTCGTATACTTTATAGTATTTTTTTGCAGATTCTTTCCAGGAAAAATCCTGCTTCATTCCATTTTTCATTATTTTTTTCCATATTTTAGGTTTATGATACGATTCCACAGCCCTCTTGATAGCATCTAATAGTTCTCCGGAAGAATAATCTTCAAAAACAAATCCGTTTCCTGCACCGGATCGAGTGTTAAACTCTGTAATAGTATCTGCCAATCCGCCGGTTTTTCGTACAATCGGAACAGTGCCGTATCTAAGGCTGAACAATTGATTGAGTCCACACGGTTCATATTTTGAAGGCATAAGGAACATATCGCTGCCGGCTTCGATCAGATGTGCGAGCTCTTCGTCAAATTTCAGACAAATACCGATATTGTCGGGATATTTTTTATTGAGTTGCGTAAAAAGTGCATGATATTTTGGCGCTCCGGTGCCTAAAATGACAAGCTGCAGGTTCATTTTTACAACCGGCTTGATAATTTCCTCCAATAAATCAAAACCCTTCTGGTTGACCAAACGGGAAATCATCCCGATTACCGGCATGTTTTCTTTATAAGGCAGACCAAATCTTTCTGCAAGAGCTTTTTTGTTAACCGACTTGCCGGACAGGTTGTTATACTCATAATTGGCGGGTATATAAGCATCGATGTCGGGACTCCATGTAGAATAATCCACGCCATTAGTAATCCCTGTAAACATATTGCTGCGTTCCTTAAATATTCCCTCGAATCCAAATCCGTATTCTCTGGATTGCTGTATTTCTTGTGAATATTGCCTGCTGACCGTAGTGATATGATCAGCATAGTAGAGTCCGGTTTTTAAGAAGCTGAATTTGCCGTAATATTCTACCGGGCTGCCGGGTGTAAACAGGGTGCTGTCCACATTAGTTTTCTGAAACGATCCCGGGGGAAAGTTGCCCTGATAACCGACATTATGAACAGTGATAAGCGTTGATATTTTTTTAAAAAAGGCGTCATCTTTATACAGTGTTTTTAAGAAGAACGGCACAAGTCCCGTTTGCCAATCGTTGCAGTGAATTATATCGGGCTGCCAGAACAGGAGTTTCAGCGTTTCCATAACAGCTTTACAAAATAAAATAAACCGCTCATCATTATTAGAATATTCTTTATTAGTGGCAGCATCTACATAAAGCCCATCCTTGCCAAAATAAGGACGGTAATCGATGAAGTAGGTTTGTATTTTAAAAGGATCGGGAGTAAAAGCCGATTTTACATTGACTTTTTTTACGCTGCTCCCGATTGATATAGGTATGTCTTTGAGCCTAATAACTTCTCTCAGGACATACTTCCGGTCATTAATAACCTTATATTTGGGCATTATAATACGGACTTCATGTCCCAACTCTTTAAGAGCTTTTGGCAGTGCACCTGAAACGTCCGCTAAACCACCAGTTTTTGCAAAGGGGACAACTTCGGAAGACAAAAAGAGGATTTTCAGCTTCTTCATTTAGAGATTTAACGCAGTATTTTTTATTAAGTAAATATACAAAATATTCTTAATCCAATCAATCGAAAAAAATATTTTATAATTTTAATTCAAATGTATTTATGCAAATCAATCGAAATATTACGCACACTCAAAAGAAAATTCATCCCGCTAAGCGGGACCGGATTAATTTTCATACTGTGTGTTAGACCCGCCCTGCGGTATAACCAACCACGAAAAATCCCAAGCATTCGGAGCAGAGTAAACATGGGTGCGTCTTATAACGGAATATTCCCGTGTTTTTTCCGCGGATTTTTATCGACCTTTGTTTTCAGCATTTCGAGTGCACGGATTAATTTTATGCGTGTCTGAGAGGCTTCGATAACATCATCGATATAGCCCCATTCTGCAGCAATATATGGATTTGCGAATTTATCACGATATTTCTGCTCTTTTTCCTGCGTAACCTTTTCCGGCTCGTCCGACTTTTCAATATCTTTTTTAAAAATTATTTCGACTGCTCCTTTTGGGCCCATTACAGCAATCTCGGCTGTGGGCCAGGCATAATTAATATCGCCCCGAATGTGTTTTGAATTCATAACATCGTATGCTCCGCCGTAAGCTTTACGCGTGATGACGGTAATTTTCGGTACTGTCGCTTCGCAGTATGCGTATAGAAGTTTTGCGCCGTGCTTTATGATGCCGCCGTATTCCTGCTCGGTACCCGGCATAAAACCGGGCACGTCTTCAAAGGTAATAATAGGTATATTGAAGCAGTCGCAAAATCTGATAAACCTGCCTCCTTTTTGTGAGGAATGAATGCACAGCACACCGGCAAGTACAGAAGGCTGATTTGCAATAATGCCTACCGGTCTTCCATTTAACCGTGCAAATCCTATAATTAAATTCTGAGCCCATTCTTCCTGGACTTCGAAAAAATCGCCGTCATCAACAACAAGTCTAATAACCCGTTTCATATCGTAAGGTTTATTGGGATTTTCAGGGACAAGCGTGTCCAGTTCCGGTTCTATTCTGTCGGGGCGGTCTGCCGGCTTTATGCAGGGCGGGTCATCCAGGTTGTTCTGAGGTATAAAACTCATCAACTTTTTAATTTTTTCAATGCATACAATTTCATTTTCACATGCGAAATGTGCAACTCCGCTTTTAGTTGCGTGTGTCATAGCGCCGCCCAGTTCCTCAAAGCTTACGTCTTCATGAGTAACTGTTTTAACGACTTTTGGACCCGTAACAAACATATAGCTGGTGTTTTTTACCATAAATATAAAGTCGGTAATAGCGGGAGAGTAGACCGCACCGCCGGCACATGGACCCATGACTGCAGAAACCTGGGGTATCACACCCGATGCGAGCGTATTTAACAGAAATATATCTGCGTACCCTCCGAGACTGACCACACCTTCCTGAATGCGTGCGCCACCGGAATCATTAAGCCCTATCAGCGGGGCGCCGACTTTCATCGCCATGCTCATTATTTTGCAAATTTTTTCTGCATGTGCTTTTGCCAGCGAACCCCCAAATACGGTGAAATCCTGTGAGAAGACATACACGAGCCTTCCGTTAATCGTTCCATAGCCGGTAATAACACCGTCGCCGGAAATCCTCTGCTTATCCAGCTGAAAATCGGTACACCTGTGCTTGACAAACATGTCGATCTCTTCGAAACTGCCTTCATCCAATAAAAATTCAACTCTTTCGCGAGCAGTTAATTTCCCGCGGGCATGCTGCGCTTTAACACGTTCTTCACCCCCGCCAAGTTTAGATTCATCCTTAAGCTTGCGCAGCTGCTCAATCCGTTTGTCAATTGCCATATTATTTCCACACCTTAGCTTGAGTCTTCATCTCCTTTTTGAACTGGTAAAAACGCCTGAAAGGTCTCCCGTTGTTATTGGTAAGGTTAAGGTCATCCAGAACTTGGTAGAGGTTCTGGGATGCCCTGCACCGGGGGTATTGCAGGAGGAAAGGCATCATGTTTTCTGAGGCATCGACCACTTTTTGGTCGTTTTCGACATAACCGATAAAAGTGAGCTTAATACCGAGATATTCTGAAGCCAGTGTTACCAATTTTAATGCTTCACCGATCTGGCTATGTCTTCTCACTTTATTCATGATTAATTTCGGTCTGAAAGATTGTAGAATCCGGGCAATTATTTTGCCTGCCTCGGGATAAACTTGCCCCACAACCATGGGGAGCCGCGGAAGTTGAAATGCATTATTCCGCTCTACAATGAGAAGTTTCTTAATGAGTTGGTATTCATGTGTATTCGTTTTATAACTGGTTAAAATTTTACGGTAGATAACGTTCTTTAAAAATGAATATGCATCGAGCTTTGCATTCGGCTCCGGATTGCAGATAATGATTCCCTCGTTAGATAAATTAAAGAAATCGAGAGTATTGTACGCCTGCCCCGCTCCTAAATCCACAATAATGTAATCCGCAGGAAGCTGTAGAATATGCCGCAACAGTTTCGCTTTTTTACCGTACTGGATATTAGCAATACCTACCAGCTCCGAGCCGCCGCTGATCAGTTTCAGTGTATTGCATGGCGTGTCGAGCAGGATATTTTTTAAGTTTGTTTTCTCGTTCACAATGAAATCGTTCAGGTTACACTGCGGGCGCCGGATATTTAGGCAGGTATGTAAATTTGCGCCGCCAAGGTCACCGTCTATAAGTATCACCTTATACCCGATGGAAGATAAACCTATTCCAAGATTACATGATAATATTTATTTACAAGACTTTTACTATAATTCACAAAATGTGCTAAAGAAAATTTTGAAAAAATTAATAACCGAACACTGACAGCTCATAGCTTTTAGAGTATGTTGTGTTCGACGAAGCTATAATACTTCTGCCCTGCAATTATTATATGGTCAATTACATTAATACCGATTATTGATCCTGCCTGCACAAGTTTTAGGGTAACTTCCTTATCTTCCTTGCTTGGTTCCGGATTCCCGCTGGGATGGTTATGAATAATGATGATTCCAGCGGCAGAATCCGTTATAGCTTTTTTAAAAACTTCCCTCGGATGAACAATACTCGCATTCAGGCTGCCGCGGGTTACAATTTGCTCACCTGTAATATTATTAGCAGTGTCAAGCAGAATTATCCTGAATTCTTCCTGTTTAACCGTTTCAAGCAAGTGTATATACCGGTTTGCAATTGTCACCGGTGAAAGAACATTTACTTTCTCCGGTCGAACTCCGGCTGCTAACCTCCTTCCCAGTTCAAATGCTGCAACTAACGTTACTGCTTTTGCTGCGCCAATGCCCTTAAACTGCTTGAATTCACCGATACTTCTCCCGGATAATTCCTGCAAATTACTGTAATGAACAAGCAGACTTTTCGCAAGATCAACTGCTGTAATCGTGTCAGTGCCAGCCCGCAGTATTATCGCCACTAACTCCGCATCGGACAGTTGTGACGGTCCATGGTGCAATAATTTCTCACGCGGGCGTTCATCCTCAGGCCAATCTTTAATCCGGGTATGATAAAATCCCGATTCTTTTATTTTATCGGTCAAAATTTAATAAATATTAAGGAAGTAAAGAAAAATCAGCAATCCAATTACTCAAAGAGGATGGATATCTATACATAAATCCATGTTAAATATAGTAAAAAAGCCAGAAATATGCAATAACTAAAATCAATATATCCGGTTCTTCATGCTCTTTAAATCAATTGGGCTGGTAAATTAAAAACGCAAATACCCGAAAGTTCTGATAATGTTCTTCGGGCAATCAAGTTAAAGCGGGGGCAACATCTGAAACAGACATCATTGCAAGAGGAAGGATTGTACTGTTTTACTTACAAATGAATCTCCAGGCAGCTTTCTCGGAATTTTTAATATTTTAAATTTGTTCTTGAATTTCCTTCTGCGACTTATCCTTTAGCCAAAAATTCGATATAGGTTTTTATATTTACCGAATTAACATTACAAAATTTTCAGCATTCTTATTTCTCAATAATTTTATACGTCGAGTAGGGATGATTTTTCCCCGCCCATTCAGTTATACCGGTATTTCTGTTTTCTCGGGGCGGGGAAACCCCGCCCCTACATGTGTATGTTTATTGAGTTGAATCTTATTAACCAAACTTTGATAAAAATTAACAATTGTAAAGAAAGTATCAATCAACAGTGAACCGTAATTCTGCTTTTAAAGCAAAGACTAAAGTGACGATTTTCTCTTCATCATTGAGTTGATGATAAATTTCCAAAACACAAATCAAATAAAAAAATTCGGTCAAAAACTAAAATTTATCAAAGTTCAGCCGTATATTTAAAATCATCAAAAGTACAATACTTCAGCCTTAGCGGGGTGATTCTCACCGTAAACACGATTCCAGACGGCGGAGCTTTCCATACAGAGGTAGACGAAGGTTTTTGGGCTTTTTTCAATAATCCATGAGAGCATTTTTTTATATATTTCTGTGCGTACCGGCTGAATATACCGCAGTTTGCCGTCCCGGCACTGCACCATTTCGTCATAAATGATAGACGTTTTCGGAAACCTTTTCCGGATCGCCGTTTTCCCTGCGGGAGTGAACCTGAGAACGCCGAGGCTGACCCAGAGAACATCTTCCGGGTGGACATAATCGAACATCATATTCACCACATCACGATAGCTCTTTTCCCAACCGTCGTGGAGAATAACCGGATCGAAATGAAACGCCAGTTTATACCCGGCATCCCTGCAGAGCCGTGCAGAGGAGAGCCGCTCTTCCAATGATGCGCATTTATATTCTTCGGCATCTATGATATTCTGCGGATTGAGCGACCATGCGATAATCGTTCTGCCGTTCGGATCAAGCGACAGAAGATTATCGACAAAATCAGCCTTGGTTTTCAATTCCAGCAGGAGATTGTCAAACTTTGCGAAAAACGGAACGATTTCGGCGCTGAATCCGGTAATCTCATCGAGCGCAAGCGAATCGGCAAGCTCGCCGGTTCCAATGCGGAGAACATGTTCCCGGCTCATGCCGGCAAACGCTTCAACTTCCGCACGGAAGTCATCCAGGTTCGTATTCACCGTAATGTTTTGCGTATTGAGATAGCTCCGGAGGTAGCAGTAGGTGCAGTCTAAATGGCAGTTGAGGGCAATGTTTGCTACGAAATAATTACAGCAGATGTGATTTTTAGTACCCGGACAGCGTTCGATAAACGGACCCCGGTTCCGCCGGAGAAATAACGTGCGCTTCCCCTGAGTACTCGGGGTACTCGGAGTAATACTATCCATCCCGGGTTTATGTCCGGCTGCACCGCTGCCCA
>LJUD01000182.1 GCA_001304035.1 bacterium SM23_31
CAAGACAGTACAGTAAGAAACGTGAACAGTTCGGTGTAAACATCGGCTCTTTTCAGGCAATCGAAGATATGCTGATTAACATGCAAGTCTCACTCGATGCCGGGAAGTCTATGTTATATTACAATCTGGATGATATGCACGATAACACTGAACATGCAGTTTTTTCGAGCGCTCAAGTTAAACTCTATACTACCGAGGCCGCGATGAAAGCCGCAACCGATGCCGTTCAGATATACGGCGGCTACGGATACATGCGTGATTTCCCTGTTGAAAAATTAATGCGGGATGCAAAAATGCTTCAGGTGCTCTTCGGGTTTCCACATCACCTTAGAAGACTTTTAACTCAGCGCCTGTGATTTATGTCACACAGCATAAAAAGAGCCTTGACTAAAAATAAATTAAATAGTATATTTGATGACTAAATTATATAAAATTTAATAAATCTTATTCGCTGGTTATTATATCCAGGTTTTTATAAATACTCTGAGCAATTTAATTTCTTATCCCTTCCTATTGAAGGGGGCAATATTAATAAAAAAATAGGAATGAATTAACAACGGAAAATATTTTATAAAAAGGATCCTGGTTTTGACGCCCACTCCAAAAGATGAATCAGAGTTTAAAGTAATTATCCGCGGTGTTCGGGGCAGTTATCCTGTTTGTGGAAAAAAGTATTTGAAATACGGCGGAAACACCACAAGTTACGAAGTTTGGGCAGATAATTGTCTCATCATTGTAGATGCCGGAACCGGAATTATAAATCTGGGTCATGATTTAATGTCTCTGTATCTTAAATCGGGTAGTGATGTAGAGTCAAGAACACCGATTGAAGCAATTATACTTTTCTCGCACATTAATATCGACCACTTGCAAGGTCTTCCGTTTTTTAGTCCGATATTTCTTCCGGACAGCACATTTTATATATATGGACCCGACTTCTCTGATTACAACTTTGAAGATGCGATTAACTCGGCAATTTCACCGCCATATTACCCGATATCCATGATCGATATGTATGCTCTGAAGCTCTTCCGCTCGCTGTCTCAGGATGAAGCGATTTACTGGGATTCGAAAAAAGGTATTCCGACTGTGGTAAATACATTCAGGGAATTTGAGCGAAAAAAACAGGCATTAAAAAACTCGAGTATCCAGATTACCTGCATGAAGAGTTATGCGCATCCTAATGAAGGTGTGTTAATTTTTCGGATAGAATTCAATAACAAAGCTGTTGTGATTGCCACCGATACCGAAGGATACGTGGATGGTGATACCCGGCTGATTAACTTTTCTAAAAATGCTGACCTGCTGCTGCACGATGCCGGATATGTATCCCAGGTATATAAATCATTGAATAATTGTAAGCAGGGATTTGGTCACAGCACTATGGAAATGGCGGTTGAGGTTGCGAAAAAGGCAAAAGTTAAAAGACTCGGATTACTTCACCATGAACCCGCAAACGATGACAAAGTTGTGGATGCTGTCGAGAAAAAATCGCAAAAGTTATTCCCCAATAGTTTTGCCGCTTATGAAGACCAAAAAATAATTCTATAAGTCAACGTCAACCATTTCTCACATCCCGCGTATAAACAAAGAAGGCGCTCTTAAAATATTTCTATGCTGTTAAAGAATATAATCTAATTTTATACAGTTAATAAATGTTTTCCGAAAAAGACGTGTGGTATACGTTTCCTCGTGATTGTTGGATCCGCTCCGGGTACTCGGAGTCGCTGCCTGGTAATTGTGAACCGTTACACATCAGCATGAACATGTTATTTTCTACAGGAATGTATCAGCAATGTTTACTATACGTGTTCTGAATTATACAATAAATATAAAAAAAATGACCGGCAGGAGAAAGTGGATTCTGTTCTGTGTGTCTGTTTTGATAGGGGCTGGTATCTGGTTTCTGACACCGTATTTTACAGGGGAGGCAGAAGCATTTGATGCCCCTAACTATTACCGCGGCGCCCTCATTTTTTGCGGTATCATTTTAGGCATAATTGAAGCCAGGGGATTTTGGCTCTGGCCTCTGGGGATCACAATAGGGCAGTTAGCAGTTTTTCTCGGTTTCGGCACAGATCATTTAATGACTATTAAATTGATTTTTATAATAGTACCTACGACGATAGTCAGCTTTGCAGCGACTATTGTCGGAGCGGCCATTGTTCTAATAATTACAGTCAGACGAATGAAAATTCAATCAGTTCCGAACGGTGCTGAAAACGGATCTTGACAGTCATGTACACGAAATGACCGTTCCACTGCCAACATGTTCAAATATATAAGACCTACTGCAAAATAGCAATTTCCGAACTTGAACCTGCTGAGAGGGACTGGCTTATTCTTTTTGCAGGAGCAGGCATGTAACCTGCTCCTGATATTGTATCTTTTTTCGCCTGTTTCTGCAGGAATATAACGAAGAAAATCGTTTATTTCTGCTCGACAGTGAAAGGCGGCGCTTCAGGGATTTCGGGTATGCGCTCGACACCTTCGGGTTTGCTGCAGATATGACTTTTTGCTCTGTGTTTCTTGAGTTTCAGGTAGTCTAATACCAGTTCCCGCTTCATAAGCTGTATTGCGCGTGCAGGATCGACCCCCTTCGGACATACATTGGAACATTCGCCTGCATAGTGGCATCTGAATACGCCGTGAGTGCTGCCGACAATTTTCTTCCGCAAGTTAAAGCCGTCGTCGCGTGTATCTACGTTATAGCGGTATGCCTGGGGCAGCGCTTGCGATCCGATGTATTCCGGGTCTGTCGCCAAAGTAGGACATGCGGACATACAAAGTCCGCATTTAATACAATACGTGAACTGAAGGTATCTGGTAAGTTCTTCCGGGGTCTGGTAGAATTCACCTGTTGGATTCAGCATTTCATCTGCATCATTCCGTACTATGTGCGGGCTGGTGGATATGTGTTTTTCAAACAGCGGCGTAAGGTCCGGAACCAAATCTTTGATAATATCGAAATTTGGCAGCGATGCGACCGTCAGGACTTTTGTTGTGATATCAAGAATCTGAGTATTGCACGCAAGGGAGGGACGCCCGTTTAGCAGCATACCGCAGGAGCCGCATACGCCCATCCGGCAGGAATACCGCAAACTCAGCGATGCATCCTGTGTCTCCCTGATTTGGTGCAGACCGTCAAGCACTGTCATACCGGGTTCTACATGAACAGTATATTTTTTCCATAACGGTTTGCTGTCTAATTCAGGATTGTACCGCCGGATATGAAAGACTATATCAGTTTCTTTGTGAATCTTCTTAGCCATATTTCTGATCTCCTTAAGCTCCTTGAGCGATGATGTAAAATTTCGTCGCCGCCCAGGTTCCAAATGCAAAAAGGCAAATGCCTGCAGCGATAAATAGAATATTTATGAACTTCTGAGCGCCCTTCTTGAGCCCCAATTCAAACAGGATTGTTCGAAAGCCGTAAAGCCCGTGATAAAGGGCTGCTCCAAGCAGTACGATATAAACAACAGCATAGATAAACAGCGTTGCCCTTGCTAAAAGATTATCCCACCCTATTGCGTCACCGCCTGCAGGGTTGAACCAGCCAAGGAGTGTACTCAGATGCATGGTTATCATATGGATCCCGAGAAGTATCAGGATTATTACACCTGCAAACATGTGCCAGGTCCAGTATTTTGTTTCTCGCATATCAACCTCCCTAATGAGTAAGTCCAAGGAACTCGTAACCGCCGGCAGCGATTAGTACAATTGCAACTATCATTAATACTACCATCAGTGGGCGCTGGGTGTTCAGGGATGACTTATAGGGATATATTGGTTCCTCTGCTTTGCCGACGGCGAAGCCCAGCTCTATCAGAAATAATCTGATCCCGTTAACAGCGTGAAAAGCAAATGCGACAAAGACCAGGAATTCCCCAAACTTGAATATGGGTGATCCGAAAAATCCCATCCATTTTTCCCAGGCATCCATACTGAACACTCGCGAGGATGTGACGAATATATGGAGGATAAAATAGAGCAAAATTCCCAATCCCGTTATGCGGTGCAGCGAATAAAGATACCGCTCTATTCCCCATCTACCGCCTGCGAGCCATCCTGTAATTCCAAGTCTGTTTGAATATTTTTTATACTCTGCCATAATAACCCCTTTAATATTTTCTTTCTACCGGTTTCCATTTTGTGATGGTTACATCTTTGTAATCTAACTTTGGTCCGTTATCGGTCGGAGTAATAAGCGTATGTTTAAGCCAGTTAACATCATCACGTTTAGAGAAGTCTCGTCTTGAGTGACCCCCGCGGGACTCCTCCCGTGCAAGCGCCGCAACGATCATCGTCTCTGCGAGCAGCAGCATATTCTCAAGTTCAAGAGTGTTGATCAGGTTGGAATTGTAAATGCGGTGTTTATCCTGGATATTAACATTGTTGAAACGTTCCTTAAGTTTTCTTACTTTCTCAAGTCCTGCTGACATTTCATCACCTGTACGGAAGACGCCCATATGAAAGTCCATAACCTCCCTCAGTTCCCTGCGTAGTTGATATGGGTTCTCATTACCGTCACGCATCAGCATGTCCTGGAATATTCGCTTCTCTTCCTCCTCGACACGGTCAGCAGGCATATCGGGAATTCCAGGATTAGTTCCTAAATATTTCACTATTTCAGCTCCTGCGAATCCTCCCCAGACGAGGCATTCAGCGGTGGAATTTGCCCCGAGACGATTAGCACCGTGGAGTGATGTGCATGCTACCTCACCGGCAGCCCAGACTCCCTCCATCTTCGTTTTGCCGTTGATGTCCGCTTCAATGCCGCCCATTGAATAGTGTGCAACAGGTCTGACAGGAATAGGCTCATAAATCGGGTCTAATCCGAGGAACTTCATCGTTACTTCACGAATGAGTGGAAGGCGGTGATTAATCTTATCAGCACCGAGGTGTGTCAGGTCAAGATGAATATAGTCCAGCCCCTTTGGTCCTTCAAACCCGCGTCCTTCGATTATTTCGGTCATTTCAGCGCGGGATACTATATCTCGAGGCGCAACTTCCATCTTAGCTGCGGCATATTTCTCCATAAAGCGGTCACCGTTTTTATTACGCAAGTAGCCGCCTTCACCGCGACATGCTTCCGTCATAAGTATTCCGGAAGGAACAAGCCCCGTTGGGTGAAATTGTAAAAATTCCGAATCCTCTAAGGCGAGTCCGGCACGATAAGCCATTGCCTGACCATCGCCGGTGACCGTCTGCGAGTATGTCGTGAAGCCGTAGAGCGTTCCGAGTCCGCCGGTGGCTATAAGCAGAACCTTTCCGCGAAGTACGTTAAACTCACCCGTGCTTGCGTCTATCATTGTAACTCCGCAGAACCTGCCCTTTTCAGCGATGATGGACGTAGCGAATACCTCATCGTAGCGGGTAAAATTCTTATACTGTGTTAGTGTGTCATACAGGGTCTGCATTTCAAAAAAACCGGTTTTATCGGCAGCCATCGTAGCGCGTGGGTAGCTGTGACCGCCGAAAGGTCGCTGAAGAATCCTGCCATCATCCGTTCGTGACCAGGGCAAACCCCAGTGATCAAGAAGCAGAATCTCTTGCGGCGAGGTTTCCACAAACCGGTATACGACATCCTGGTCGGCAAGAAAATCGGAACCCTTGACGGTGTCCCAGGCGTGCAGGTCAAGATTGTCCCCTTCCTCCTCGCGGAGCATAGCTGCCGTGCCTCCCTCGGCGCAAACAGAATGTGCCCGCATCAATTGGACTTTGGAGACAATACCCATGTTCACCATATCGCCGGATTTACACGCAATCTCAACCGCCGCCCGCAGCCCAGCCAAACCAGTGCCGAGAATGATGACATCGTGATCAATTATCATATTATCGCCTCATAATGGTTTATTATTTGTACACAGATTGTTTAATGGTCGGCAGCAGTCACCATGGCGGTAACAATAAAGTGCCGCCTGTTGAATTCAACAAGATAAAGTAAAATCACAAAAATCACAAATAGAATAAATGTTGAACGTGTCGGAATCACCCGTTAAAAGCGCAGTATTTTCCAGAGGATGCATAATAACAAAAAATTTATGTATCGTTCAGCCTGAGGCAAATCCGCTTTTGGCGGAAAAGTTCCGCTTTATAGACCACTATCAATAAGTAAAATGTCAACTGAAATTTTTGTATTATGTACTATTGTATTTTGAATGGCAAAAGGTTTTAATGTGACGATGCAATTTACTAAAAAATACCCAAAATAAATACAAAAATCGTGACTATTATAAACGTTGGTATCAGGATTAATCCGGACCAAACCATATATCCTAAAAATGAGGGCATTTTAGTCCCGGACTCATCAGCTATTGCCTTTACTAAGAAATTCGGTCCGTTACCGATATAGGTATTCGCACCCATAAATACAGCGCCAAGTGAAATTGCTTTCAACATAACGGCAGTAACTCCTGTATTTGCTACTACCTGCCCAGCCAAATGCATTCCCTGAGCTAACGAAAAGAAGGTCAGGTAGGTCGGGGCATTGTCCAGAAAAGATGACAATATACCTGTAAACCAAAAAATCATCCAGGGTTCATTCAATCCCTTCTCGGCAAAAGCCGAACCATGTGTTTTTAGATACACCAGCGTAGGCATCATGGTCAGGAATATTCCGACAAAGAGAAAAGCCACCTCTATAACC
>LJUD01000183.1 GCA_001304035.1 bacterium SM23_31
CAAACGACGGAGGTGTGAACGTTACACGGGACGGCGGTTCAACGTGGTCCACACAGCTTAATCAGCCTACGGCAGAGATATACCAGGTTGCGGTGGACGACCAGTTCCCGTACTGGGGGTACGGCGGACAACAGGATAACAGCACCATCATGTTGCCAAGCCTTCCCCCGTATTCGCCGGCTGTGGGTCCAATGGGATTCTGGCGTGCGGTCGGCGGCTGTGAAACGGGACCTGCCGTTCCGAAACCCGGCAACCATAACATTGTCTATGCAAGCTGCAAAGGCAGATTCGGACGCTACAATAAAATTACCGGACAGGAAAAGCAGTACTATGTAGGTGCCGCAAACATGTACGGTCACAACCCCGCCGATCTGAAGTACCGCTTTCAGCGGGTTTCGCCAATACATGTCTCGCCGCATGACCCGGATGTGGTCTACCATGCCTCGCAGTACCTGCACCGCACAACCGATGAAGGCGTAACGTGGGAGACCATCTCCCCGGACCTGACTGCAAACGAACCGTCCAAGCAGGTAATCTCCGGGTCACCGATAACACGCGACATCACAGGCGAGGAATTCTACAGCACTATCTATGCCGTGCAGGAATCCCCGCTTGAAAAGGGCTTGATCTGGGTCGGAGCGAATGATGGTCCTATCCACGTCACCCGCGACGACGGAAAAACATGGACCAACGTTACACCGAACGACCTGCCTCCGGGCGGGCGCGTTCAAACGGTCGAGCCTTCACCACATAAGGCAAGCAAGGCGTACGTTGCGGTGTACCGGTACCTTTTGAACGACTGGGAGCCTTACATATACCGCACGGATGACTACGGTAAGTCGTGGACCCGGCTTACAACCGGAAGCAACGGGATTCCTGCCGATTCCCCAACCCGTGTTGTGCGTGAGGACCCCGATAAAGAGGGTCTTCTCTACGCTGGAACCGAGTTCGGAATTTTTATATCTTTTGACGACGGCGCACACTGGCAGTCATTTCAGTTAAATCTGCCGGCAACACCGGTTACCGATATAAAGGTATACCGAAAAGACATGGTTTTTTCAACCATGGGACGGTCGTTCTGGATTCTCGACAACCTGACGCCGCTTCACCAAATTAATGACCAGGTTGCAGCGTCAAGGTTCCATTTGTTTACGCCCCGTGATGCATACCGTATGCGGTACCGCTCATCAGGCGGCTCGGCAGCCAATCCTGAGTATTCGTCCCCGGGCGCAGTGATCGATTACTATTTCGCCGAGGAGCCGCCCGGAGAGGTTACACTCGAGATTATGGATGTTGACGGTACTTTGATACAAGCATTTTCCGTTGGGGCGGCAGGAGAACGACAGGTCATGCCGGGGCAGATGCGCGGGCAGGGAGCTGCATCGGGACGCACCGGCGGTTCAGGGCTTTCGAAGAACGCCGGGATGCATCGTTTTGTATGGGATTTTAGATACGGGGGAAGAAGCGGTCCCATGGTTGTACCAGGGACATATCGGGCGAAACTTTCCGCCGCCGGCTGGAGCCATACGGAACAATTCAAAATATTGATCGACCCCAGGGTTGCCGATGATGGTGTTACACAAACCAACCTTGAAGAACAATTGTCGTTCAGTCTCAAGGTACAGGATTTGCTTAACCTGTCACGCACGACTTCGGAACGGATTAGAGAAGCCCGCGCTTCCGGGAGGCTGACGCAGTCGCAAAATGAAAAACTCGACGCACTCCAGGAACAGCTTGTAACTGCGGGCGGGAGGTACCCGCAGCCTATGCTTATTGACCAGATCAGTTATCTGAACTCGATGTTAAACAGCGCTGACCAGAAGCCCGGTCGAGACGCATATCAGCGTCATGATGAACTTAACACAGCGCTTTCTAAGATTCTGTCCGAGTTAGAGCAGATACTGAGAAATAATATGTAATAACTCGATGCGCAAACGGAATTTTGACTCTGCATGAGCATCTGCTCCGTTGAAGATAATCACAGAACTTTGCAGATAACCGGCAAAAAGTTATGTGAAAACATCGCAGGAAAGACGGCAAGACTGAAAAGCCGAAATAAATAACGAAAAAAACACCTATATTAACCGTAAATGCCCGTAATAAAAGAGGATTACGCATGTAATCCTCTTTTATTCGGCGCTTCTGTCGTAGATTTTTAAGATACAAACAGTTAGAAAATTGCGTTTACCGGAAAAATTTCCGGAAAATATTCTTCTTATCTCGCTCCTGCCCCATAAACGCTGCCCGAAACAGTAAAAAGTTGCATAATTCAGCGTCGTGTCCCCGAAACGTTATTTTTTCCGTGGTTTTAGGAAAAAAACTTGATTTTCCTGTTGCAATTTACATTTTAAATACGTAGAATGAGGATATTAAATATATTTGAATTAATTATTCAAAGCTATATGATTCACAATAAATCCGCAGAGACAAGCGGATTCAAAGGGACGCTCCCAGATAAAATGGTCTTCATATTCTATTGCTGATTCTCTACTGATAATTCCCGACCCGATACTGCGGATTCTTTCTCTGTTCTGTAACGATATTTAATTTATTAACTTTTTTCGTTTTAAAAAGAATAAAATAGATGAGTGGCACCCCCAATCCCCCGAGTACTCGGGGGATTTGGGGGTGATTGCTGGATTATTCAGCTTCAATTAGCATCAGGACTTCAGTCCTTGACGCATATGAAAATAAAGAATTACCGGTCAGAAACCTGTAACGAGAATGGAAAATCCCCCTTAGTCCCCCTTTGAAAAAGGGGGAGATTTTAGTTCAACGATTAATCGGGATTAGGGTGAAGGTGAAAAAATAATCCCGATTACTCGGGACTTTGAAATGGAATCCCGCTAAAGCAGGATGCAAAACCTGATCCCAAATTCTGTTTTTTTATAAATAAATATTATGAATTCAAAATTTGCAATTAAATATGTTGGTGTCATTCCCGCGAAAGCAGGAATCCATTGAAAAATCCCGCCCAGTAGGATAAAGGCCTGGATTCCCCCCGCAGTATGCGGGAGGAATGACAAATGTGAATTTACAAAATTTACCAAAGGTTATTTAATCTAATAGTAATCTTGGAGAAGAGCCATGAAAAAATTAATTCTACTTTGTTTGCTACTCACAATCTTTCTTCTGGAATTATCATGCAGCTCGATTCTTGAATCCGTTAATGATATTGATATAATTGGTACTGAAAATATGGTAGCGGTCATTGCAGTTTTTGATAGTCAAATCCGCAGATTAGTGTTATTTGACTATTATGATCCCACGGAATACAAATTTGTAACTGATGCCCAATCCGGACCTTATCTGCCGAAATTTTCACATAACAAATTAAAGCTGCTTTATAATGATTTCGCATTAACGAAAATCACTGATTCCGGTGATCCGTTTGTACTATACGATGTCATAGATAGTACAATCCAGCCTATTAAAGACGGTGAGCTATACGGAATTTATCCAGTGTGGAATTTTGATGGTTCCGGGTTCTTTTTTGCCAGCAATATATTCGGAAATGCAACCGGAGTTAGATTCTATAGTTTTTTAGACCAAAACTTTAAATTCATTAATACAGAGGGATTTGCGGCAAGGGCTATAGCCCTAATTAACGACAATACCTTACTTGCCGAATCTTTTTATCCGGAAAACCAAACATTGAAATACGTTCTCATAGATATATCAGGGCATCATTTCTCCGTACTCAACAATCCACATATGACACGAAAAAATGCCGGCGACCCGGACTGGAACAGCGATTTGCAGCTTTTCGTTTATTCGGAAATGGTTGAAAATAGAAAAAGAAAAATTTGCGTGACGAATTTAAATGGTAGTTACTACCGCAGCTATACGTCAGGTGAACATTATGACGTTACTCCTGTATGGGGACCTGAAGGTGAAACCATATTATTTTTAAGGAGCAGCGGTTATAAACCTTCACTGGGATATACTCCAACTCAATTAATGATAATTGATTGTGAAAGAGGATATGTAAATGAGTTTATAAAATCCCAAACAATTAATAATGCTGTTGCTTTTTATTCTCTAGACTTTTGAAAATATATAAAACATACTACACAATAATAGTACTAACGCCCAGAGGATGTAATTATGCCCCAAGGAATAATCTGGGATCAGGTCTTGCATCCCGCTAAACGGGATAAAACTGGACCGTAGATATACCATAATGACGACAGACTTCTGCTATCCCATCTGACCTAGATAGCCCGGTTAACAAAATCTCTAACTTCTCCCGGGGACTGTACCTGTTTCGTTTGTTCATGGAAGTTCCTCCTTAATTTGGGTTATGTAAGTTTAACAATTTATCGGAGAAACCACAACTTATTTCTATATGCCATTTGTCCAGTTTTAAAAAAAAGTACATTTACTGCCGCATGAAATATATTGTTAAACGACTTTCAGGCAGGTATATTAAAAAAATGTGCTTATTTATGTGCTTAATATGAAAAAAGAATTCATAAATATATTGATTTTGATTATATTGTAATAATATTGAATGATAAAAAGACGATTAGCGCTTGTAAATCGTTAAGCAATAATAAAAATATCGAACGGGATGTAATTCATGAAAGATTTTGAAAAGATTGTGGTTCTTGAGAACGAGGTGGAGGCTTCATTAATGGAATCAATACTGAAAGAGCGGAATATTCCGCACAGGATGAGGACTTATCATGATCTTGCTTATAATGGATTATTCCAGTTCCAAAAAGGATGGGGACATGTAGAAGCGCCCAATAATTTCAAAGATGAAATATTAACGATTTATGAGGATCTTAAAACATAATAATACTGAACAATACAATATACGAAAATGTGTATATCTAATCTGATCAGTGCGGCACTCCCATATCCCGCTGAACTGTACCAATACACAATGCAAATGTTTTGAAGGAGTGTTGAGATGCGACCGGTAGTTAAATTCTTAGATAAAAACCTTATCGAGCAGATTATCTCCGAAGCCGCGGGTACTCTTTGCACGTTAGGTGTTGAACTGCATAATAAAGAAGTATTATCAATACTGTCCGATCACGGCGCAAAAGTCGATATGGATAAATTCCATGTGAACTTTACCGAAGAGATTATTGAAAAAGCGCTGAAGACAGCCCCCGGCTCGTTCAAGCTATATGATGTAAACGGGAACGAAACCCACGACTTTTCCGGGAATAATGTTTATTTTACGCCCGGGTCTGCTGCGCTGCATATTCTCGATTACCGCACAAAGCAAATTCGCAAGCCTTCTACAACCGATTATATAAATTTTACAAAAGTAGTCAGCCGTCTCGAATATATTGCCTCCCAGAGCACGGCTTTAATACCTGCGGACGTCCACGAAAAGATTTCCGACAGTTATCGGCTATTCCTGAGTCTTCTTTATTGCGAAAAACCGGTTGTTACCGGGACATTTACAATCGAATCCTTTGCCGTTATGAAAGATTTTCAGCTTGCGGTTCGGGGTACGGAAAAAGCGCTCAAGGAAAAACCGCTTACGGTTTTCTCCTGCTGCCCTACTTCGCCTTTAAAATGGAGCGACATAACCTCGCAAAATGTTGTAGACTGCGCCCGGTACTCGATACCGGTGGAATTTGTTGCCATGCCGCTTTCCGGGTTCATGGCTCCGGTTACACTTACCGGAACACTTATTCAGCATACTGCAGAAACCCTGAGCGGTATTGTGATCAGCCAGCTTATTAATCCCGGCGCTCCGATTCTGTACGGAGGTTCGCCAGCAATCTTTGACGTACGTTATGAAACCACGCCGATGGGCGCCGTGGAAACCATGATGATAGACTGCGCCTACAGCGAAATCGGGAAATACCTTGGGCTGCCGACCCAGGCATACATATCGTTAAGCGATGCCAAACAGCTCGACGCCCAGGCAGGTCTTGAAAGCGGGATAGGCGCAATTCTCGCGGCTTTATCCGGAATCAACAACATATCAGGACCGGGGATGCTCGATTTTGAAAGCTGCCAGAGTCTTGAGAAGCTTGTATTGGATAATGAGATTTGCGGTATGACCTTCAGATTAATTGAAGGTATAACGCCTAAGGAAGATTTTCCCGCCCTTCCTATATTTCAGGAACTTCTCAAAGAACAGCACCTGCTTATTTCGAAGCATTCCCGGCGTTATCTCAAAGAGGAGCACTTTTTCCCGGGACCGGTCATAGACCGTGCAAACCGCTCACGCTGGAAAGAGGAGGGCGCGCTGACCCTCGAGGAACGGGCACACCGCAATGTGGAAAAATTACTAAAAGATTACGTGCCTTCAGGATTACATGGGGAAATTAAAAATGAATTAATAAAGCTTATGGATAAAGAAGCGCGCCGTTACGGACAGGACAGTCTGCCGGAGAGGCTGCAATGAGTCAAATTATGCAACTCAACGTATCCGACATTATGCCTGAAAAAAAAGCCGTGCTCCGAAACCAGGGAATCCCGGAAGGCGCATATCCCGCTGAGCGGGAAAATAGAATTGTTGCACTCCTTGCGGAAGCTATGGATGTATTTGCCGACAGCGCCAAGCCTGTGGGTATATCATCGGAATTGTCAATAAAAGAATGTGAAACAATATTCTATGGTGAGGGAAAAAACGAAAAAGACACACCAATCGAGCATATTTTCCCGCAGGCA